>DMQT01000267.1:0-13416 GCA_003455595.1 Betaproteobacteria bacterium | reverse complement strand
ACGTTGTAGCCGGTGGCCCAGACCAGGTTCTGTATCATCTTGCGATACGTGGCACGGGAGAGCTTCACGATGGCTACGACATCCAGCGGATTACTGCGCACCAGAATCACGTCGGCGGTTTCCACCGCCACATCAGAACCGGCACCGATGGCGATACCCACATCAGCTTGCGCCAATGCCGGCGCATCGTTTACACCATCGCCGGTCATGGCAACCATCACCCCGCGCGCTTGCACTTCTTTCACTTTGGCGGCCTTGTCCTGGGGCAGGACTTCGGCGAAGTATTCATCCAGCCCGATCTGATCCGAAACCCACTGCGCCGTCGCCTTGTTATCGCCGGTGAGCATCATGCAGCGGATGTCCAGCGCCTTGAGCGCAGCGATGGCTTGCTTCGCCTCGGGCCGGACGATGTCGGCCAGCGCGATCGCGCCTTTCAACTGCCCGTCCACGAGCACGAACACGACCGTCTTGCCCTGGGCTTGCAGCGGCTCGACGCGCTGGTCATCGTGCGCGATATTCTGTTCGAGCAAATAGCCGGGGCTGACCACTTTGATGTCTTTGCCGTCGACCCGGCCTTCTGCGCCTTTGCCCGGGATGCTTTTGAAGTTTTCGACAGGCAGCTTCTGCTCAAAAGATTCGGCGATCGCCTTGGCGATAGGATGTTCTGAATTCGCATCCACCGATGCGCAGTGTGTCTTCGTCGATGTCCTGCGCCAGCACCAGCGTGTCGGTCACGCCAAAGCGGCCTTCGGTCAGCGTGCCGGTCTTGTCAAAAATGATAGCCTGCAATTTTCGCGCGCCTTCAAAGGCACCGCGATTGCGAATCAGCAGACCGTTGCTCGCGGCCAATGCTGTGGAAACGGCTACCACCAGCGGCACCGCCAGACCGAGCGCGTGCGGGCAGGTGATCACCATCACCGTCACGGCGCGCTCGATGGCAAACGCGAATTCCTTGTTCATGAAATACAGCCAGATGAAAAAGGTAATGGCACCGCTGCCGAGCGCGATGATGGTGAGCCACATCGCGGCAGTGTCGGCAAGGTTTTGCGTCTTAGATTTGCTGTCCTGTGCCTGCTTCACCAGGTCGATGACCTGCGACAAAAACGAATCCTTGCCGGTACCTTTGACTTCGATAGTCAGAGAGCCTTCGCCGTTGATGGCACCGCCGATGACCTTGCCGCCGGCCTTCTTGCTGACCGGGTTTGATTCTCCGGTCAGCATCGCCTCATTGACCGAACTCTCACCATCGACGATGACACCGTCCGCCGGGATTTTCTCGCCCGGCTTGATCAGCACCTTGTCATCCACCGCCAGTTCGTTCAGCGGCACATCTTTTACGTTACCGTCGGGCATGAGTTTGTGTGCATCGGACGGCATGAGCTTCGCCAATGCCTCCAGCGCCTTGGATGCGCCCATCACCGACTTCATCTCGATCCAGTGCCCGAGCAGCATGATGTCTACCAGCGTAGCCAGTTCCCAGAAGAAAACCTTGCCGGTGAGGCCAAACACCACCGCGCTGCTGTATGCATAAGCGGTGGTGATCGCGACGGCAACCAGCGTCATCATCCCCGGCTTGCGGGTTTTAATCTCGTTGACCAAGCCTTTGAGGAACGGCCAGCCACCATACCAGAACACCGCCGAAGCAAAACCAAACTGGACGTAGGTATCACCGTAAAAACTGATGGCTTCGCGCAAACCCACCAATTTTTGCAACATCGGCGAGAGCACGAGAATTGGCAGCGTCAGTACCAGCGAAATCCAGAACCGCTTGCGGAAATCCGCCGCCATATGAGCGTGATGGTCGTGGCCGTGCTCGTCCATATGCATGTGGTCGCCGCTTTTCAATTTAGCCTCAGCCTCCAGCCAGTTCTGCTCGGCATGGCCTTGCGGTTTACCTTCTTTGTTGTAGATGGCATAGGCCTACCTGGCTACTTCGTCTTGGGTCGGCTGTGTTGCCGGTTCGTCTTTGGCCGCGTGATCGTGTTCGTGCTCGTTCATGGCGTACGCTCCCTATTCGGTTAATGGTTCACTTGGCATGAATGCCGGGTCCGATGATCTTGCACACGGAGCGTGCAATCGTCAGCTCTTCATCCGTGCGTATGACACGGACCGTAACGCGGCCGGACGCCTTGGAAATCACACCATCATTCGCCGCGTTTTGTTTTTTGTCGATAACTATCCCAAAAAACTCAAGACCCTCGCAGATTCGCGTGCGGACGACTGGCGCGTTCTCGCCAATGCCGCCCGCGAACACCAGCGTGTCCAGCCCGCCCAACGCCGCCGTGTATGCGCCTATCCACTTCCTGGCCTGGTAACAAAACAGTTCAACAGCTTCAGCCGCGCGCACGTCCTGCGTTTCACGACCGAGCAAGTCGCGCATGTCCGAACTGGTCTCCGATACGCCAAGCAGTCCTGACTTGAAATTGACCATTTCATCGAATTGCTTCGCACTCATTTTCTCCGTACGTGCAAGATAGCCAACCAATCCAGGATCAAGATCACCGGAGCGGGTACTCATGGGAATGCCCGATGCCGGTGTGAACGCCATACTCGTATCGATTGGTTTGCCATCGCGCACAGCGGCAAGACTCGCGCCATTGCCGAGATGAGCGAGGACGACACGGCCCTGAGCCGCCGAAGCGCCTTCGGTGCGATGCAATTCACCCATCAGATATTCATAGGAGAGCCCATGAAACCCATAACGGCGAACACCATGCGCCTCATATCGGCGCGGGATCGGCAGGAGCTTCGCCACGCGAGGCAGATTGTGGTGAAATGCAGTGTCGAAACAGGCGATTTGCGGCAGGTGCGGGAATCGACGGTGGAAGGCTTGGATCAGTAATAGCTCTTCCGGCAAATGCTCCGGATCTAGGGGTACCAGCCGGCGCAGTTCCTTGATCAGATCGGGTGTCAGTCTTTGCGGTTCGTGGTAGTTCGGACCACCATGAACGATTCGATGACCGATTGCGATCAGATTGTCGCTTTTGCCACGTTTCTCAATACAATCCACCAACGTCGCCACTGCGGCCATATGATCCTTCGCCGCGATCGGTCGCGTGAAACTCTCGCCACTATCTCCATCCTGCACCGTGAAGACCGGCTCGGACAATCCAATCCGTTCGACCTTGCCCTTCATGATCCGTCGTGGTGAATCGCAGGCCTCAAAAAGTGCAAACTTGATGCTCGATGAACCGCCATTGAGGGTGAGAATGCTTCGGGCAGCGGGTTCCATCGATGAATCCTTAGGTATCCCTTTACTTCTTGGCAATCTCGGATTTCATCAGGGCATACTCATCGCGGCTTAGCTCTCCCCGGGCATATCTCTCACTGAGAATATCGAAAGCTTCCTTGCGCGGTTGCAGGTCGTATTTCTGATGCGCGCGGTAGCTATAGCCCCAGTTTCCGAAACTTGAAAATATCAAAAAAACCATGCCGAACCAAAGGAACCAATCCCAGTCGGAATACCAGTCGTTCCAATATGCGTGATACATGTAATTCACCTTTTTAAAACGACATTGATTTTTTGCCAGAGTCGAAATGTTTTTCTTTGTCGTCATTGACGAATGCTACCATTCCAACTATTAAGTGTGCTCTTTCCGGGTGGCGCACTCTGTGCGTTACCGCACCCCGGATTAAGAACCCGGTCATGAGCCAGATCACGTGTAGCTTCCTCAAAAACGGAGCTACGGGACACGAGCCACCTCCCATTGCAACCAGCAAGTTTTCATGTGAGCTACACACCAGTCGGATTGCAATGTAACAGTTAGGGAAATGCTGAATAAGTCGCCGATAGTAGTCAGTTCAGCTAATTAATCGCGCTGATCGCTTTGGCCGAACTGCTGCCCGATAGTTTTGGTGACGAAGATATCTTTCGACAGGAGTCAGCCATTGTTCAAATTGGAGAATTTGTCGCTCTCGCATTGCTGTTTAAGATAGCGCTACCAGCGAAGTAACACTGTCGCAGTCGTGCCTCAATTATTCTCGTTCGCATTCCCCGCATTCCGCCGCTCCACAAGCTCCCGGTAGTATCGGATTATCCCCGGCTTCACGCCATTGATTGCAATCCACGCCAAAGCCTGCGCAGTCGAATCCACTTGATCATCGAACTTCCCTCGCGGGAAAGTGGTCAGTTCCAACACAAAGGCGTCAAGCCATGACGCCTGTCGCGGCAGCTTAACAAACCCACCCTCGAACGCCGCCGTCTGCGATACTGCACGCATGACCTTGTCGCCTTCGGGCTTGTATTCCTTGATGATCGAGTGCCCCATCGCCCGTAGCTCTTGAATGAGCTGCACACCGGAGGCTCTATCCTCGATCAACACGATCTCAGGATGGAAGCATTGAATCTGCTCAATCACGACGCGCTTCAGTGTCGGGAAATCCATGCGCACGCGCAGGACGTCCAGCAAGTACTTGACCTCCCCTTTGATCCCCCAGGTCGTGCACACGCTGAAGTCGAACAGTTCGGTTTCCTTGTTGGCCGTATCCCAGCTCTGTAGAATTTGGTCGAAGTTTTCCGGCTTTTCGTGCAGTTCGTAATAGCGGAGCCAGTCTAGTTTGAAGATGCCACCCCCCAAGGGTGCCGGTGACTGTTGATACTGGCCCGCAAAATGGTATTCACCCAGGTGGGCCCGCAGTCCGTTAAGGACCTCTTTAGGTTCGCGCGAAGGATGCAGAACATCCCCGACGTGACGCACCACCTCGCGTTCCCCGATAAGCGAGGGGATCACATAGCGCTGCTCCACCTCAGCAATAGCGGGCAAGGACAGCACTTCCCACTCATCCTGCTCTAGCACATGGCCGACCAGATCGTCCTCGTGCAAGCGCTGCATAATGATGACGATGGCCCCGGTGCGCTTGTCATTTAGACGGCTCATCAGGGTATGGTCGAACCAGTCATTAGCCGACTGGCGCTCGGCATCGGACAACGCCCCATCGGGCTTAAGCGGATCGTCGATGATGATGATGTCGCCACCGCGTCCGGTGAGCGCACCCCCCACCGAGGTCGCAAAGCGCCCTCCCCCGGCCATGGTACGGAAATCCGCTACGGGCGGGCGATAGCTGTCGAGTCCGACGCCAAAGAGACGCTGGTACCAGGCGCTTTGCATCGCGCTGCGACAATCCTGCGCTAGTTTCCCTGCCAAGTCCTGACCGTAGCTGGCGCAGACGAATTGCATGCTTGGGCGACGTCCCAGAGCCCAAGCCACAAACCCGATGGAGGCCATCACCGACTTCAGTGAACGCGGCGGGACATTGATGATGAGGCGCTTGATCTTGCCATCGAGGACGGCTTCGAGCTTGGAGGCGATCAGGTCGATGTGCCAATTCGACAGATACGGCGTATCAGGATTCAGATGCATAAAAACTCGCTCAATAAAAATTGTCAAATCGGTCCGCAGCAATGCTTCACATTCCTTCTCATCCATGGTCATCCTCCTTGGGTAGGTTCGCCGTCTGCCCGGCCAGACGAGCGGCAACTTTCAGTGCCAATTCGCGGTCGATCTTGAAGTCGGGGGAACTGGCAGGATCGGATCCAACGGGATCGAGCAACGGCTTCAGGTTCAAGATCATGCGCATCGCGTTGAGGTCACCCCCGGCCGCTTTGTTGGCCAGTTGTGCGAGAGACACCTCCAGCTTCGACTTGGTCTGGCGCCGTCCATCTTCGGTGACGACCACCTTCGCCGCCAGGGCCTGTTGAACCACCGTGACCAGATTGAGCTTGCCCTTCGGGCGACCGGCCGGATTACCGGATTGGCCCTTCTGGAAGCGGGTCGTTGCTGGCGGCCTCCCATAACCGACACGATCAGAGGCCGACAGCTTGGTTGTGTTACGACGTAAGTTGGTCGGCTTAACCACGGCGCACTCCCTTGCGGACATGGGTCGCTTTGCTGGGCCCCGACACTTTTGATGCGAGACGTTTTGAGCGACGTTCGTGTTGTGCAAATGTCTCGCCACTCTCTGCGTGGATGGCATCCTGTCCGGTATCGGCCTGCCAGCGCCGGATGGCGGTATCAACATACCGGGGCGAAATCTCGATAGCGCGACATTTCCTTCCCACTCGTTGTGCTGCGATTAGGGTCGTACCGCTACCGAGAAAACCATCCAGCACAATGTCGCCCCGATTCGAGCAGTCGAGCAGCGCCTCGGCGACGAGCCGCACCGGCTTGCAGGTGGGATGCATGGCGAGCAAGTCCCCTTCTTCGCCATGGCGTTGGGAGAGCGCACTCGGAAAGTGCCACACATTTGAACGATGTCTTCCATGGCGGCCCAACTCGACGTTATTGGTGTGCGATGTCTTACCGTGCTTGAAGACATAGACGTCTTCATACTGTGAGCGATATAAGCTTCCGAGCCCCGCACGGTCCTTCACCCATATGCAGCGGTTCTTGAGCTCGCAATAAACCGATAGACCAGCGGCGACTACCTCCTTTGCGTGGCGAAAATCCATGCATTGAAAGTGGATGGAGCCGTCCTTGCTGAAACGCGCGGCGAGGCCAAATGCGGTAGTGAGGAATTGCGTGAATTCGGATGACGACATTTCACCGCTAGCAAAGGCAAATTCGGGGTGTTTGATTTTCCCGTTTCCGCTGACATGCCCGCTCACCTTGACGTTCCAAGGAGGATCTTCGAATACCACATCGGCCAGTTCACCAGCCATGAGCCGTTTGTAGGTGGCGAGTTCTAGGCTGTTGCCGCACAGCAGACGGTGCTCGCCTAGGTGCCACAAGTCACCAGCAGCACTGACGACAGAGCCGACAGAAATGGGTGTTTCATCAGCTGGATCCACGTCGCCTGCAGGCGTCATGTTAAGACTTTCAATACGGAAGTCGATTTCACCCATATCGAAGCCGGTGATCTCGACACTGAAATCGAGATTAGCAACTGAAAGTTGTTGAAGCTGCTCGGCCAATAGATGATCGTCCCATGACGAGTTGACCGTTAATTGATTGTCACTAATGCTGAACGCGCGAACTTGATCTGGCGTGAGATGCTCGATTCGTATCGTTGGTACTTCCTTCAAACCGAGCCGCTGCGCGGCGAACCAGCGGCCATGGCCAGCGATGATCTGGTTATTGGCGTCGGTCAGAATGGGAATCAGGAAACCGAAAACCCGGATGGACTCGGCAATCTGACGGATCTGTTTCTGGGCATGGATCCGAGGGTTACTGGGCGCCGGATGTAGATCGACAATGAAACGATAGATGACTGGAAGGGGCAGACTTAAGCTGTCCGGAGTTCCTTTTTTGAGAGCCATGATGTTTTCCTCCTATGAGGTGGTTGATCACAGCTCTTGAAATGTTTAGTCCAAATAAATCCTGTCAACTATTTTTTAATTTTTTTCTTAACGACGATATTTAGCCGAAAACGTGAAGTGCTTTGGTTTGTGCACTCGATAGGGATATTTCGGGATGACGCCTTCCCCGAAATTCCAGGTATGGCTTTCACCCTTGGTTACCACGCATCCTGAAAACGTGTTGCCGGTGAGATGATGTTGCGTGCACTTAGGGCGGTACATTGCTGTAACGCGCTTGACTTCTGTTGCAGACATCCGCATCCCGGGGCAGGCTTCCTGAACCGCTGAAATAGCCTTCTTAATAGCCTTGACATAGAGCAGTCCCGCCTGCCGTGCGCGATCGTAAGATTCAAGGGCGATCAGGGTACGAAAAAGCATCCAGCCCGGTTGTGTACCACCTGTTGGCGGGCGGCCGCGTGTTCGTTTGGACGA
The DNA here is from genome assembly GCA_003455595.1 of Betaproteobacteria bacterium. GTDB lineage: Bacteria > Pseudomonadota > Gammaproteobacteria > Burkholderiales > Sulfuriferulaceae > Sulfuriferula. The sequence continues at coordinate 5,690 of DMQT01000267.1, read as the reverse complement.
TTCGGATAAGGATTTCATGAACAGATTTTACATTCTGTCGATGTTGAGGGCTAGGGCCCTAAAACACCCGCTTACCCTTCTGTTCCACAGGAACCAATTATCGTTACGTGGATATCCGCAAGGATTGCGGACCTGACCGCCAAGGGGGTCACGGTGGGCAATGGCCGAGTCTCCGACCATCATGGTGCGAGGACATTCACCGTCGCCTCCTCGGCCGAAGCGGACTGCCATCGTGTCGGGAAACTGTGTCCCTGAGGTTTCCCGATGGAATGCGCGGTCACCGATGAAGCCGCTGACCCCAATGGAACGGGGCAGACGTAACGAGAACCCTTGGAGGCGACCAGATCAACGCTGCGCGGGCTTTACAGCCCGCGCAGGGTAGATTTTTGTGGGGTCGCCCGCCACTCGACCGATTGTCAGCTGTTACGACGACGACGCGTGAAGGCGAGACCGCCGAGCGCGAGTCCGACCAGCGCCAGCGACGCAGGCTCGGGAATCACCGCAGCACCACCGTTACCGGCGATGATCTGGATGTCGGTGCGCGCACGTTGAGCGCCGCTTGAGTCGAAGGCCGCCAGGAAGAAGTTGTAGGTGCCGTCCACCGTCGGATCGTAGCCAGGTATGAACCACGAGGCCTTCCACGAGTTCTGTGCAACATTATTGTTGGCCAGCTCGGCCGCGTAGTCCGACACCCGGTTCGCGTTGCCGGCGCCGCAGTTGGCGGTCTGGTCGTTGGCGGCGGTCGTCGTATTGGTTCCGGTCGAATGGTCCCAGCACACCACGCCAACGCCGAGGTTCACGCCTTTGATCAGGTCGAAGACGCCGTAGTTGACGCCTTGGCTGGCGTCCGAGTCGATGCCCATCTGGTACGTCAGCGCGCCCAGCTTCCCCCCGCCTGTGCCTGATAGATCGGTGTTGATGGACCACTCGAAGCTCCAGACACCCGTGGGGGCGGACTGCGTCGGGGCCACGCCAGTGGCGAAGCTGTAGGTACCGTCGCCGTTGCTGTTGAAGATGTTCTGTGGCTGGCCTGTTGCATCATGGCGCAGCTTCCCGCGCAGACCAAGTTCGATGTTGTTGGCGCGATCGACGGTAAATGCGCCGTTGGCGTTTTCGCTGCCGAAAATGATGCCCGGGGTGACGTTCTGGTTGAACGCCAGAGGGGCAGCGAGGACGGCGGTCGATGCCGCAGCCAGAGCCGTGAGCGACAGAAGATTGAGCAAAGGGTTTTTCATTTTAAGGTTACCGGTTGTTGAAGGATGCGACTCGCTTTCCGTCGCGGCACGACCGACCCTGGATGCGCCGCATGTCAGCTGCAATCGTATAAGCAGTAACCATGCCATAACTATGATCTACAAACTAATCACTAATGAATTCAACAGCACTCAAGAATCTATTTGCCGTGTTCTCCACGGTACACCTCCAAACACGGCAGCGTATGTAAAGAATCTCGACACTGTAGTAGGGTCAATTTCAAGGCAATGGAAACTTCAGGGACCACAGTTTCCCGACACGATGGCAGTCCGCTTCGGCCGAGAACCAGCCATACCTTACGGCACATATATCGGCCATATTTCGTGGATAGCCTGGATTTGATCTCCTTTCCCAATCGAGCGTGAATGCTCCTGTCGTAGGAACCCTTCTATAGCCCGATCATCGATTGTCAGATGAACACGTAGCAATCCGTTGCTTAATAACTCAGCCCCGAAATCCCAGAATAAATATGACTTGATGTGTTCGCCGAACAGAGCGTTACTGTGCCACCGCTGCGATCGTCGCGGTGGACGAACCAGGAGAAGCCCATGAGCACCAAGCCATCCAACCGTAAGACCAAGACCTCAGCCTCCCCCACCAAGCGCAAAGCCATCCGTTCAGCCGGCAGCGGCCGAACGCGGATGACTGCAGCACCGTCAACCATTGCGTGCAAATCGCTCACCAAGAGTCGATCAAAGGCTACCCTGCCTACTGCCGACATTGCCTCGACCAGGGCGATGGGTCGATTCCGTGACAGCAAGCAGGCGATGTTGATCACCCGGCTCCGCACCCTGCCTGGTGTAACCATCAGTCAAATGATGGCTCTCACCGGCTGGCAGGCGCATACCGTGCGCGGTGCCATCAGTGGTGTACTGCGCAAAAAGATGGGTTTGAACGTGAGTTGCGTAAAAACCACGGAGTCTGGTGAACGGCTTTACTACATCGCAGACCCGAGGGTCAGTCAATGAGTAGTGTCCGCATCGACGACGCATCCGATGGACTTCAGGCGCTGTCGGATCTCGATCGACCAGCCCTAGCTGAACAGTGGACAGTCGTGTTTGGCTGCCCTGCCCCACGTAATAGTCACATAGGCTTGTTGCGCGGGGCACTGGCCTGGCATGCGCAGATGGTCGCCAAGGCGGATTCAGGTTCAGGTCAGGTGGATCAACTAGTTCGTCGATTGCGGCGATCAACAACAGTGTCAGCACCCGTCGCTGCCCTCGCCCCCGGGACACGCCTGCTCCGGGAATGGCAAGGACAGACGCATCACGTGATGGTGTTAGCCCAAGGGTTCGAGTACGGAAATAAGACCTACCGCAGCCTGACAGCCATTGCCCGCCACATCACCGGCACGGCCTGGTCCGGTCCCCTGTTCTTCGGGTTGCGCTAGTGAAGGATGCTGTGCCTTGTGCGGTGTACACCCGGAAGTCCTCGGAGGAAGGTCTGGAGCAAGGCTTCAACTCGCTGGATGCCCAACGCGAAGCTTGTGAAGCCTACATTCTGAGTCAGAAAGCTCAAGGCTGGAAAGCAGTGACCATGCATTACGATGATGGCGGATTCTCGGGCGGGAACATCGAGCGGCCGGCCATGCAGCGATTACTCGCTGATATCGTGGCGAAACGGGTTCGTGTCATCGTGGTCTATAAAGTGGATCGGCTGACCCGATCACTGGCAGATTTCGCCAAGCTGGTGGAACTGTTCGATGCACACGGAGTTTCATTCGTGTCGGTGACACAGCAGTTCAATACGACCAGTTCCATGGGACGCCTGACCTTGAATGTATTGCTGTCGTTTGCCCAGTTCGAGCGTGAAGTCACGGGAGAGCGTATCCGTGACAAGATTGCAGCATCGAAGCGCAAGGGGATGTGGATGGGCGGGTTTGTGCCCACCGGCTATTTGCCGCACGAACGCACTCTCGTCATTGACGAACCCGAGGCCCAGCACATACGGGAGATCTACCGTCTCTATCTCGAATTCGGCTGTGTCCGGAAACTAAAGCTTGAAATCGATCGGCTGGGCTGGGTGACACCGGTCCGCGAGACACGCCGTACCAATATGATCGGTGGTCGGCCCTTCAGTCGGGGACACTTGTATCGAATCTTGAGCAATCCGATCTATATCGGCCAGATCGCGCACAAGCAGGCGATCTTTGCGGGTCAGCACCCGGCGATTGTGGATCGGGAATTATGGCAGGCGGTGCAGGATCGTCTCGCAGCCAATGGACGCAGCCATAGGATGCGATCGACGGCGGCAGACCCCAGCCTGCTGACCGGGTTGGTATTTGACGATCAGGGCCAGCGATTAGCACCGACGCATACCAAAAAATGAGCAAAACGCTATCGGTACTACGTCGGTCAACCACTACTGGCGACGGATCGGAATTCTGACTCGAAAGCGCAAAGGTGGCCGGCGCAGGAACTGGAAGAGACTGTGCTGCGAGCCCTTGAACGGTTCCTGATGGATAAGTCACACCTCATCGGATTGATGGGGAATATTCAGGCCAACGAAATACACGACCGACTTAAACAAGCAGCCAGTCTGGCGGATCAACTTTCTACGACACCCTCATCCGGCCGGATCGAGATCCTGAAGCGGATCGTTTCCCGCATAACAGTTTATCGAGACCGCGTGGATATCGCGGTATGTCTTGGTACGGTCTGTTCGCTACCAGATGCTTCAGCAACTGAATCGATGACGATGATCGTAGTGCCAGTTGAATTAAAACGATGTGGTTTAGGGGTGCGCTTGATCGTAAGAAACTCAGGTGAGGTAATAAATCGGGGACCGGATCCGACTTTGGTCGCCCTGATGACGAAGGCACACGATTGGTTTGAGCGACTGAGTTCAGGCCGCAGTGAAAGTGTCCAAGCGATCGCACAAGAGGAAAAGGTCGACCGATCGTATGCGAGACGAGTGATCTACCTTGCGTTTCTGGATCCGGAGATCGTGAAACGAATTCTGTGCGGAGATCATCCATTAGAGTTGAACGCGACGCGCCTGATCCGGATGACGCCATTGCCGATGGCTTGGGCTGAACAGCGAGTGGTCCTAGGGATAACCATCTGACATATTTAGTCATTGGACGATCAATAGACCCGCCATCGCGGGTCCGTCTTGTTGGCCCCGACAATTTGAGAAGATATCTTTTTCAATGTCACGCAGGACCGCAATCCAACCAGGATCGGCGTAGCAAGGCGGGACTGGCAAAATACCCGACAGAGAAAACCGCGTCGAGACGGGATGATCAGGACGAAATCTTCATACAGAGAATATCTGTATCGCCCGAAGGCCCCCACAGTACGGGGGCCTGGGAAGAAAAAAACCCTTCACCAGGAAGGGCTCTGACTTGTTGGCGGAGCGGACGAGACTCGAACTCGCGACCCCCGGCGTGACAGGCCGGTATTCTAACCAACTGAACTACCGCTCCGCAGCGGAAGGCGCGAATTATTCCACATCACTTGAACAAGTGCAAGAAAAACTCGAAAAATCAGTTTAAATAATCCCCTTCATCCCAAGTAAATTACCACCGCATCTGACAAAACAGGAACCTGCCGAGTGCATCAATAGCGTATAAGAGCAAACCCCGAAAGATTTCATTGATAAATTTTCCCCGCGATGTCGTATCCAGCCTGATGGGTGAGTTCTATTCGAGTCTTTATGCGTCCAATGCACAACATCGCCTTTTTCGTTCCACTTGTACTCGCCGTAGAATTGAATGAAATCGCCTTCACCCAACTCATTCTTTCGTGGAGCAAGATCAATATTGTGAGCTATCAACACAGTATTCCCTGTTGCCAATTTGACAATAAATTTTTGGTGCCTGCTGCCATTGTTGTCGTCCGCCAACAACTTGACAACAACCCCTTGACCCGAAACTTGCACGTTGCTTCTTCTGTTTGAAACTGCATTTTCAATCGTGGCAACGGTTGATCTGCGTTCGGGGTGGATACAACGGCGTGTGCAGAGAGTTGCGCTGCAGTCTGTACAACGTTATCGTTATGCTGGATATAAAAATAGGAAGGAATATCCAGCAAACAAAACAGCAGCAACAAACAAGATTTTTCCATATCAATCTTTTAATGTTGAAATTTATAGCCACGTAGGGCTAACCTCTCTACCGGGAGAATGCCAGATATAACCCGACCAGCGCGGCAATTGCGACCAAAGAAATCGCTGAGCCTAGCCACAATACCCGCACTCGATTGATCTCAATACGCTGAATCAGCTGCACATTCTCTTCGGCGAGCTCCTTGATAAGTTCAGAGGATGCAAGCATTTGGCCCTGCAAATCCGCCAGCGCAGCCTCCAACGCGAGGACATGTGTTTCCAAACTGATCAGAGTTTGCGATTCAGATGTGGCGCTTGGCGTCAGGCTGGAATCAGAAACTTTCTGCGCAGTGGATTTCTTGGCTATTGCGCTCCATAATTTTTTGGCG
>DMQT01000213.1:5653-5898 GCA_003455595.1 Betaproteobacteria bacterium | reverse complement strand
TATCCTGCTCCAGTACGGCGAATTGATTCAGTATCTGGGCTCTGGCTTTCACATTGGCTCCCCCCATGCAACCCGACAACATCCATGCAGCCAGACACGCCAGCCAGAGTGGCGACAGTGACTGCGCAGGGAACAGTTCGATCATTGCGGGCACCAAGCCGAAGCCGCGTAAGTTACTCGACATGAACTTACAGGGTGTGACGTTTAAGGTTGGCGCCGATACCGTTGGCCATGCTTAACCACTG
>DMQT01000213.1:498-5612 GCA_003455595.1 Betaproteobacteria bacterium | reverse complement strand
TAACCACTGCGCGGCCTGCTCGGCAGGCAGGTGTTCCACCAGCGTCGCGCCAAACAGCGCCAGCCAGCGTTCGAATGCAGCTTCGGTCAGCGGCATATCGCGGTGCAGCCCGAGCATGTCGAACTGGCGTGGGGTGTCCAGCTTGCCGCCCATGGCGACCCACCAAAAATCGGCAATGTGCGCTTCGTGCGGGGGGAAATCGCTGATGCCGGTAAAAAAACCGGCCAATTGTGCATCGGCGCGCAGCTTGTCGTAAAAAGCATGAATCACTTCATCCACCTGCTGGCGGCCGATTTTTTCGCACAGCGGCTCAAGCTTACGTTGCGCTGAAGGGTCGCCACTCTGCATCAATTAATCCCTGTAATGGTTGATATTGGCTCTTGTAGGCCATTTTACGGCTGCCTGCTATCCAGTAACCCAGATAGACAAAGGGCAGGCCGAGGCTGCGCGCCAGCTCAATCTGCCACAGTACGTTGTAAACGCCAAGACTGCGCTGCGGCAGATCGGGATCGTAAAACGTGTATACCGCCGACAAGCCATCGCCCACCTGGTCGATCAGGCTTACCATGCGCAACTCGCCCGCTTCGTGAAACGCCACCAGATAGGTGTCCACATTGCTCTGCACCAGAAAATGCGTGTACTGCTCGCGGTCGTCGTGGTCCATGCCGCCGCCGGGGTGACGTGCGCTTTGATAACGCCGGTACAGATCGAAATGGCGGGTGTCGAAATGCGGCGTGTGCGGCGTGGCGATCAGACCCGCGTTGCGCGACCCGGTACGGCGCTGGGTGCGGTTGGGGTGAAACCCGTCCACTGCCACGCGCACCGGGGTGCACGCCTGACAATGCCCGCACTGCGGCCGATAGGTAAACAGCCCGCTGCGGCGAAAACCGGCGCGTATCAATTCACTGTAGGCCTGACTATCGACCAGATGCGCAGGCGTCACCACCTGCGAGCAGGCAGTCTGCTCGGGCAGGTAACTACACGGATACGGCGATGTCAGATAAAACTGCAATCGCGTCAGTGGCAAGTCATTCAGCAAGGTCATGGTCCAGGCGCCAGGGGGTGGGCACTGCTGCCAAGTTTACCAAGGATTCCAGTCGAGCGATAAAGTCTGCACGGGGAATCTCACGTGCGCCAAAGCGCGCCAGGTGCGCGGTGTTCATCTGGCAATCAATCATGCCAAACTGCCAGCGCTGCAACTGGCGCACCAGATGCACGAACGCAATCTTGGACGCATCCGGTGCGCGCGCAAACATCGATTCGCCGTAAAACGCCCGCCCCAGCGCGATGCCATACAGCCCGCCTACCAGCACGCCGTCCTGCCAGGCCTCCACGCTGTGCGCCACGCCCAATGCGTGTAATTGCGTGTAGGCGTCAATGATGTCGGCATTGATCCAGGTGCCCGCCTGCCCCGCGCGCGGTTGCGCACACGCCGTCATCACGGCACGAAACGCGCTGTCCACACGGATCTCGTAAGGCTGCCTGCGCATCAGCTTGGCCAGCGAACGCGGCACCCGCAATTCGTCCGGCAGCAGCACCATGCGTGGGTCCGGACTCCACCATAAAATCGGGTCGCCTGCGTTGTACCAAGGGAAAATACCCTGCCGATACGCTGCAATCAGCCGTGACGGGCTCAGATCGCCACCCGCCGCCAGCAAGCCAGCGGGGTCGCTCAACGCCTGTGCTAGCGGCGGGAAATCCTGCCCGGGCGCCAGCCAGGTCAGCATGCGGCGCGCTGCTGGTCAGTCATGCAGCGTGTTCTCGATGCGCCGATCCGGGATGAACCACAGTGCTGCCACCAGCGCGTAAATGGCCAGCGCGAGCCATTGGCTGACAAAGGCCAGCGGAATCGCCAGCACATAAAATACGATCAACGCCTTGCCCTTGAAATCACTGCCCAGCGCAACGGCGAGTGCCGCGTTACGGCCATGCAGATGGATCAAAACCTGCGCCAGGATGAAATAGGCAATCGCCGCCATCAGCAGCACCCCGCCATAGAGTGCCACCGGCAGCGGCGCAAAATGGTTTTCGCCCATCCAGCCGGTAACAAATGGCACCAGCGACAGCCAGAACAATAAGTGCAGATTCGCCCACAGCGCCGCGCCATTGACGCTCTGCACCGCGTGCAGCATGTGATGATGGTTGTTCCAGTAAATGCCAACGTAAATGAAGCTGAGCACATAACTCAGAAACACCGGCAACAGCGGCACCAGCGCCGAGAGCTCAGCGCCATGCGGGGCTTTCATCTCCAGCACCATGATGGTGATGATGATGGCGATGACACCGTCGCTAAAGGCTTCCAGGCGGGTTTTACCCATCGCAGCGCCCTTACTTACCGAAATCCAGATAGGGTTTGGTGGAAAAATACAGTACCAGCGCAATCACCGCGACATAGGCAACGAAGCGCACAGGATTATCGCGGATGACGTCCATCCAGGTGCGCTGCCTGCCTTGCTGTTTGAGCTGCTCATATTCTGCCTGCACACGTTGCATGCGTTCCTGCTGGTAGGTCTCGATCAGGCTGCGGGCGCGCGCCGCATGCTGCGTGTCGTCGATCCAGATGGCTGGAGCGGAGATGCCCCAGTTGCCCGCTGGCGTCTCGAAAAACGTGAGCTGGTGCGCCTCCAGCAAGGCACGCACTTCGTCGGCCTCGTCTTCCGGCACGTCTTTCAGGGCAAATACCTTGACGCTCATGTCAGTAGGTATTCTTGACTTCGGTGACTTGCGGGAAAGTCCGGCGCACGATTTTTTCGACCACATTTTTCAGGTCGAGCATGGAATTCGGACAGCCCACGCACGCGCCCTTGAGGCGCACCCGCACCACGCTGCCTTCAATCGCCACCAGCTCCAGGTCGCCGCCGTCGCGCAACAGAATATGGCGCGCTTCTTCCAGCACCTCGATCAGGGCCGCTTCGGTTAATGGCGGTGTTTCACCGCTGGCCTGATATGGCCGCAGACGCTCGATGCGCGCCTGGCGCTGGGCGATGCGCGCGGCCAGCAAGGGGTCGCGTTCGTCCAAGGCATCGAGTTCGTCCTCGCTGTACCAGTGCGTGTCGTCAACCGCCATTTCCTGATCGCGCGCGGCAATCTCGTCCGCGCTGAAGCGCCGCATCGGGATCGGTGTACCGGCGTCGCTCATGTTCAACCTACCCATTTGCGCGCATTGCGGAACAGGCGCAGCCACGGCGCATCTTCACCCCAGCCGTCCGGGTGCCACGAATGCTGCACCGTGCGGAATACGCGCTCCGGGTGCGGCATCATCAGGGTGAAACGGCCATCCGGCGTGGTCACCCCCGTCAGGCCATTGGCCGAGCCGTTCGGATTCATCGGGTAGGTTTCGGTCACGCGTCCGGCGTTGTCGATATAGCGCAAGGCGCCGATAACCTGGCTCGCATCGCCGGTCTCGAAGTTGGCATAGCCTTCGCCGTGCGACACCACTACCGGCATCTGGCTGCCGACCATACCGTCGAACAGAATGGACGGGCTGTCCGGCACCTCCACCATGACAAAGCGCGCCTCGAACTGCTCCGACAGATTGCGGGTGAATTTAGGCCAGTGCTGCGCACCGGGAATAATGGACTTGAGGTTGCTCATCATCTGACAGCCGTTGCACACGCCCAGCGCAAAGCTGTCGTCGCGGCCAAAGAACGCCTCGAATTCATCACGCGCACGCGGGTTGAACAGAATGGACTTGGCCCACCCCTCGCCCGCGCCGAGCACGTCGCCATAGGAGAAGCCGCCGCACGCCGCCAGACCGCGAAACGCGCTCAAGGCCACGCGCCCGCTGATGATGTCACTCATGTGCACGTCTACCGCCTCGAACCCGGCGCGGTCGAAAGCTGCCGCCATTTCCACCTCGCCGTTGACACCCTGTTCGCGCAGGATGGCGATGCGCGGGCGCGCCTGGGCGATAAACGGCGCGCTGATGTTGTGGTTCAGATCAAAATTCGGTTTAGCAAACAGACCGCTGTCGGCGGTGTTTTGCAGCTGCGCAAATTCGCTTTCGGCGCACGCCGGATTGTCGCGCAGGCGCTGAATCTGGTAGCTGGTTTCTGACCAGGCACAATGCAATTCAGCGCGGCTGAAATCGAGAATCAGCGCTTCGTTGCGCACCACTTGAATGCGGTCCGTACTGTTGATGCTGCCGATAACATGAAACTCTGAACGCAGCCCAGCGTCGATAAAGGCCTTCATCACCTCAGCCGTATCGGCGCGCCTGACTTGCAGCAGCACGCCCAGCTCTTCGGTGAACAGCACGCCATACGCCCTGGCGCTGTAGGTTTCGTGCTCGGTGATGATTTCGGCATCTTCGTCCATGCCTTCCTGTTCGATTTCGACGCGGAACCGATCCAGACACAGCTCGTCGGATTCGATGGTCACACCGCAATGACCCGCAAACGCCATTTCGCACAGCGCCGCCCACAGACCGCCATCGGATCGGTCGTGGTAGGCCAGCAACTTCCCGGCAGCATTCAGTGCCTGTACCGTATCAAAGCAGGCCTTGAGCTGCACCGGACTATCCAGATCCGGGCAGGTATTGCCAATCTGCTTGTACACCTGCGCCAGCGCCGAACCGCCCAGACGATTCCGCCCACAACCGAGGTCGATCAATATCAAATCCGTGTCGCCAAGATCGGTGCGCAACTGCGGCGTCAGGGTAGCCGCCGCATCCGGTGTCGGCGCAAACGCCGTCACAATCAGTGACAAGGGTGCAGTCACGGATTTCTTCTCGCCGTTGTCTTCCCACACGCTGCGCATCGACAGCGAATCCTTGCCCACCGGGATGCTGATGCCGAGCGCCGGGCATAGCGCCAGCCCGACCGCCTTGACCGTATCGTACAGCGCGGCGTCTTCGCCAGGAAAGCCCGCCGCCGCCATCCAGTTGGCCGACAGTTTCACGTCGCCAATTTTTTCTACCCGCGCCGACGCCAGATTGAGCAAGGCCTCGCCCACCGCCATGCGCCCGGACGCCGCCGGATTAATCAGCGCAATCGGAGCACGCTCGCCCAGTGCAAAGGCTTCACCGCACTGGCTGCTGTAGCCCATGGTGGTCACCGCCACGTCCGCAACCGGTACCTGCCAGGGGCCGACCAACTGGTCGCGCGCGGTGTAGC
>DMQT01000213.1:0-288 GCA_003455595.1 Betaproteobacteria bacterium | reverse complement strand
GGCGGCTTGCCGAGCAGCACAGCCATGTCCATATCCACCGGGGTTTCCGGCAGCAGGCTGTCGATCACGCGCAGGTGCGCCTCCGCCGTGGCCGTGCCCACCACCGCAAACGGGCAGCGTTCGCGTTCGCACATCGCGCGGAACAGGTCGAGACTGTCCGGGGCAATCGCCAGCACATAACGCTCCTGCGATTCGTTGGACCAGATTTCGCGCGGCGACATGCCGGATTCTTCCAGCGGCACGTCGCGCAATTCGAATACCGCGCCGCGCCCGGCGCCGTCTACCAGC
>DMQT01000025.1:6084-8571 GCA_003455595.1 Betaproteobacteria bacterium | reverse complement strand
TCGATCATGACGATGGCCGCGTCCACCATGGCGCCGATGGCGATAGCGATGCCGCCCAGTGACATGATGTTGGCGGTGACGCCTTGTTCCTTCATAATGATGAACGCGGTCAGAATGCCGATCGGCAGAGTAATTACCGCCACCAGAGATGACCGCAGGTGGAACAGGAACAGCAGGCAGATCAGCGCCACCACCAGGGATTCTTCCACCAGTTTGCTGCGCAGATTGTCGATGGCGCGGGTGATCAGGCCGGACCGGTCGTAGGTCACCACCAGTTCGATACCGGGAGGCAGGCCCGCCTGAAGTTCCTTGAGGCGCGTTTTGACGCGCTTCACTGTTTCCAATGCGTTGTAGCCGTAGCGCATGATGACGATACCACCCGTGACTTCGCCCTCGCCGTCAAGCTCAACTACCCCCCGGCGCAGTTCCGGTCCGGTCTGGATATGCGCCACGTCCTGCAATCGGATCGGAATGCCCTGGGCATCCGAACCTAAGGGAATCTGCCGGAAATCATCCAACGTCTTGAGGTAGCCGCGGGTTCTGACCATATACTCGGCATGCCCCATCTCCACCACGGAACCGCCGCCAGACAGGTTGCTGTCGCGCACCGCCTGGCTTACTTTTTCCAGAGAGAGGTTGTAGGCGGCCAGGCGATTCGGATTCACCTCGATCTGGAACTGGCGTGCCATGCCACCCACACTCGCCACTTCAGCCACGCCGGGCAGACTTTGCAATTCATATTTCAGAAAGAAATCCTGAACAGCACGCAGTTGGTCCGCATCGTAGCGATGATGCCGATCCACCAGCGCGTATTCGAATATCCAGCCAACCCCGGAAGCATCGGGCCCAAGCGTGGGGGAGACGCCCGATGGCAGGCGCGACGCTACCTGGTTCAGGTATTCCAGTACCCGGGAGCGTGCCCAGTAGGGGTCGGTGCCATCCTTGAAAATAACGTAGATATAGGATTCGCCGAACATGGAAAAGCCGCGCACCGCAGTGGAACCTGGCACCGACAGCAGTGCCGAAGCAAGCGGAAAGGTCACCTGGTCTTCCACCGCTTGCGGCGATTGTCCGGCGTAGCTGGTTTTTACGATAACCTGCGTGTCGGAAAGATCAGGGATGGCGTCGAGCGCCATGTGCTGCGCGGAATAAATACCCCACACCGCAAGTAACAAGGTAGCCAGCAGCACCAACCACCGATTGCGCAACGACCACTCGATAATTCGCTTTACCATGTTCAGTGATCGCCTTGCATGCGTTGCGCAGAATCGCTCAGAGAAGCGGCGGCATCCAGCAGAAACTGGCCGTTCACTACGATCTGTGCACCTTCCTGCAAGCCGTCCGTGATTTCGATGAAGTCGCTACTTTCAATGCCGGTTTCGACAGAAACAGGAATGAAGTGCCCGTCGCCGCGGGACAGCATGACCTTGTTGCCATTGCCGGTATGCATCACGGCAGAGCGTGGTATCGCCAGCGTTTTGTGTGGCTGAGTGGCGATGATCACATCCACAAATGCGCCGGGGCGGAGTAATTGATGTGCATTATTCACGACAAGGCGTGCCCGCACCGTGCGGGATACGTTGTCCACCGTGGGATTGATGAATTGCAGGCGTCCCTTGATCTGCGGTTGATCGGAGTGAGGCAGCTTCACCGATACTTCGTCGCCTTCCTTGAGCCACGCCAGTTGATCGGGATACAGCCCGATATCGATCCAGACCCTGGAGGTATCCGCTAAAGACAGCAGGTTGACTAGCGGGGTGACATAGCTGCCTTCCCGCACGCCGATCTGGGTGACGAAGCCGGATTTTGGAGCGCGCACCGACACGATGTCCACGGTGCGTCGAGTTTTCTCGATTTCATTCAAAATGCTGTCGCTCACATCCGCATAGACAAATTTTTCCCGGCTGCGGAGCCGTTCCCGTGCCAGGCTAGCCACTGCTTGGGCATTTTGTCCAGATAGTTCCGTCAGGCTTTGCAACAGTTGATCGCGCCGCTGCAGTAATTCGATGTATTCGCGCTGGCGCTGCACCATTTCCGGAGAATAGATTTCATAAAGAACCTGCCCTGCACGAACTTTCTGGCCCACCGCATTAACGTGCAGTTTGCGAATCCAGCCTTCGATCTTCGGGCTGATATTGAGTATCGAACTTTCGTCGATTGCCACCGTACCGTAGGTTTGCACTTCACGGCTTAGCGTGCGCTGTTCCGCGCTTGCCAGTCGCACACCCATGCGCTGTAGCGAGGCAGCATCGACTTGGACACCGGCGCCACCATGCTCATGGGTACCCTTCGCTTCTACCAGATCCATGCCGCAAATAGGACAGGTACCTGGGTGGTCCTGCAGAATTTGTGGGTGCATCGGGCACACCCAAAGTTTTTTCGCCGGCTTCCCATCTTCCAGGCGGTCAAGGCGATCTACGGCATGGGCGGGTTGCATGATGTGGCTGCCGTCGTTGTGCGGGTGCTTTCCTGCGTAATAGCCTATAC
>DMQT01000025.1:2260-6008 GCA_003455595.1 Betaproteobacteria bacterium | reverse complement strand
ATAGCCTATACCGATCATGCCGGCAACACCGGTCAGCAGCAAGCCAAAATAGAGGGGCCGGACGAGTGATTCCATCATGAATTTTGTATCCTGAGGATTACAGGCGATAGCCGATGCCGACGACTGCCGACCAGTCTGACGTCAGTTGCACACCGTTTACATATTGGTAAACAGGTTTTTGAATAAAGCCATATACCTGCGCTTTTTTTGACACCGCATAGCTCAAACCGGGGCTGAGATTGACGGATTTCCCGCCGGAACTTTCCGGTTCTGCATTGGCGCCGCTGTCACGGTTCTTGATCAGCGTGTTCAACTGCAGCATCAGGCTCAAACGTTGATTGACGTAATAGCTAACACCCATGTCGAAGGTGAGATGATCTCCCGGACGATAATGATCTCGTGTCGTAACCGCATGCTGCCATAAACCCTGGATAAACCAGTTGGCTGCGCTTCCGGGAAACTGGCCATGATAATCCGCGCCGGCAATCAGGTCGGTGCTACCACTGCCAGGCTGCAGGCTGCGTTCTGCGAGCTGATTGTCAGTATTCGCCTGATCGATGCGGCCGGTTGGCAGTTTGATGCCAAATTTGATCCCGCCGCTGGTCGTCTGAAGAGCCTTGTGGGGAAGCTGATAGCGGCCGATGAGACTTATATCGCCCATGTCGGTGTAATGCCAGGTTTCGGTTTCCGGCCCATTTACCGGATCGTTGTGGATATGGGAATGGGCCCGGTTCAATAGCGGCAGTTGTACCGCCAAACCCCAATCAGCATCGGCAACATAGTCAAGACTGGCCAGTATGTTGCGGTTGTAGGTGCTGATTTCATCATGGGTATCGGATAGGCCCTGAGCGGAGGTTTTGTTGCTGCCGGCATGCAACTGATCCTGTTTGATGTATTCATAGCGTAGTCCCACGCGCACACCGGGATCGTAGGCGGTGCCATGCGTACCCCAATCGGAATTGACTGAACAGAAAGCAGCACCACAACTGGCGTAAACGGGTACGGCGATTGCAAGTTGGCAGGCAGCCACTACGAGGATAGCCAAAAAAAAATGTTGTTTAGAATTCAGGATTTGTGGCTTCATCTTTAGTACCATTATTTGGTTCATGCAAAATCCGAATCTTTGCGGCTAATCCTTTGTGGTACATCTACCTCAATAGCCTTGGTAAATGCATCTACGTTTTTTTGGGTTTTTCCTTGACGAGATTCATTTTGCAAATTGGGCACTTGCCGGGTGCATGTTTGTGTATTTCAGGGTGCATTGGACAGACCCAAATGTCTGTCATGCGCTGTTTGGTAAGAGTGTTCAGATTGCGGTTGTCGGTAACGTGCATTCTGTAACTGACAGACATGCTGGCCGTACCATGAACGGCGGCGTCTTCAGATGCGAGCGCGGTGTTTATGCTGCCTGCGCCAGCCAAAAACAAGACGGCGATCACAGCCCCCATGATGGTCTTGAATAGTATTCGAATTTCCAACTACGCTCTCCGGATGTCAAGGGTTGAACGAAGATTAATGCCGAGCATTGCTTGGCTAACAGGGTGGCTACGATCTGAGAAAGGGGAAAAGGAAGTCTTCTCCCCTTTCGTCATTTATCGAATGAGAATCTGCTCTCCGTGGCCCATTTTCGGGTCAGCGTCATTGCTGAACATGATTACTGCGATAGCCCCAGTCAGCGCGGCTTTCAAGGAGTGCGTCACAATCGCATTGGCCCCCTCTACTGGAGAAATCAAATCGAATGTTGATGCATCGCCTGGCCCGACTACGAAGGTCTGAAGCCCATGCTCTACGTTCTTGGGGTTGCCGCTGTGGTAAACAGCATCCCAGATAGCGGCAATGGGGTGAAAGGAAGAAAACTCGTTCGGGCCGGCATTCACGAAGTAAATTCTTACGCGTTCGCCCGGCTTGGCCTGCAGCCAGCGGGTCGCCGCTGGATCGTGCACCGGGTCATATTTAAAGATGCCGCCGTTGAACATGACGTTGGTCCACTTGTTCTGCATCATGGCATCCTTGTCATCCGGGTTCGAATAGAGCTCGGACTGAATGAGAACATACTCGCGATCTGCCTTAGGCCAGGCTTTCGTATCTTTGGGGTCAACAATAATGGCGCCGAACATGCCGCGCGCAATGTGCTGGATCATAGGGTCGGCACCGCAGTGGTAGAACCACACGCCTGGATAGTTTGCCTGGAACGTATAGTGCTTGGTTTCACCAGGTTTAATCGAGCCATAATCCTTCACCACGTCCACTTGTGCCGCATGGAAATCCATAGCGTGGGAGTTTTTGTTATTCTTGTCATTGATCAACGTAAAATCTACGGTATCCCCTTCTGTGACACGGACCAATGGCCCCGGGACTTTGCCATCGAAAGTCCATGTCTTGTACATGGTCCCCTTGTTGTCAATCGGCTGATCGACTTCTTCAGCGTGGAGCGTTACCTTGACCGTCTTCGCCCAGACCGGCGTTGACTGTATCGATATAGCCGTCAACGCAGCGAATAATGCATTTGATAGCACACTGCATTTCAATTTCTTCATTGCTTTTCTCCTTGATTTACTTACTTGGGACCACACTGGCAAACATGGCGCAAATACACCACCATCTCTTTAATTTCTTCATCGGTTAAAACATTTCCCCACGCAGGCATAAGAACTGATTTGTTCACCGACAAACCTCCCTCCTTAATGGCCTTGTGAAGCTCGTCGTCCGGTATGTCAGCCATACCTTTGGGATCGGAATGATCCCGGGGCTGCACTGACATGTCCTTGGTGTTCAAGCCTTTGCCATCCCGGTTGATGCCATGGCACTGGACGCAGTAGGTGTCGTAAACGTGCGCAGCCTGGGCGTATTGATCGTCGGCAGCGGTCGCTTTGCCTGCATACAGAAAACAGGAAGCACTGGCGAGGCTCATCACAAAAAAGGCGGAAACGCGTTGTCTGGTATTCATTTTTATTTGCCCTCCGATGCGCTGAGTTGAAGGATATAGCCAGTGAGCCGCTGCAGATCCGGTTCGGCGAGATTGAGTGTCGGCATCCAGATATGCGGGTCGAATTTCTGCGGGTCTTTGATATAGCTGTAGATATAATCTGCCTGCAGACGCTCTCCACCGGTGTAGAGTTCTGGACCCGATAAACCGCCTGTTCCAGGTTTGGCCATATGACAGGCGCCGCAGCCGCGCAGCTTATTAAAGAACATGGCGCCCATTGTCATGCTGACTTTTTCGTTTTTGAACGCGCCTTTATTTACCAGCCCTACCGGGCCGGTAAGCGCCATCAGGGCCTCAGCAACCGCTTCGGCATCGGTTTTTGACAATTTCACGTGTGGCGTCAGGGTGGATTCATCGACCACGTCTTCCTTGTCTCCTGGCTTGACATGCTTTCTGTAAAACTCGCCAGCCGGCCGTATGCGTATTGGATCCTGCAGCCATTTCACCAGCCAGGATTTGTTGTATTTGCTGCCGGCATAGTAGAGATCTGGTCCCTTACGCTCCCATATATGATCCAGGCCTGCTTTTTCAGGTTTGACGGTCGCATGGCAGCTCATGCATTGTGATTTCAGGATATCCGCGCCGTTGCTGGCCAAGGCGACGGACGGTGCAGCGATGAGGCCGAAACTCAGGGCTGCGAATATATGCAATTTCATTATTAATCCTTTCCGGTTATTGAATGGCTTGGCCCTTAAACGCGGCAGAATCGTGCCCGCCGTATGGCTTTTTCAAGGATTCTTCATAGTAGAAATCTGGCACGAA
>DMQT01000025.1:409-2208 GCA_003455595.1 Betaproteobacteria bacterium | reverse complement strand
GGGTCGTTGCGGCTGATCTCGTTGTATTCGATGACCGTCATCAAGCCACCCATGGGATTGTTGCCATTCATCGTGTGGGAATCGACATGGTCGTGCACCATCCAGCGCCCCGGATTGTCCGCGGTAAGAATGAGGTCATAGCGTTCGCCTGGATTGACTGCGATAGTGTCGGCATAGTAAGGGCTGCTTAAGGGCCGCCCGTCCTTGAATGCCACCAGGAAAACGTGCCCATGGATATGGATTGAATGGGTCAATTCGCCGGCACCGATAAGGCGGATGCGAACAATGTCGCCTTTCGTAATACGTATCGGCTGGGTGTCCGGGAAAGCCTTGCCGTTGATGGTGAAATAATCCCACACGTCGCCTGGAACACCCCCCTCGCCCGGTTTGAAGGCCCATTTGGATGCCCAGTCGGACAGCATCAGGATGTAATCCTTGGTTACTTTCTTCTCGATCGGTATAGGTTTCTTGGGGTCGATGATCAACGGTCCAAACATGCCGCGCATTGCCGCGTGCTCATTCACGTTGACATGGCAGTGATACCACATGGTTCCGGAGGGCTCGGCTATCCATTTGTAAGTGAAAGTGTCGCCGGGTTTGATTGCCGCTTGCGTGATGTCCGGCACGCCGTCCATTCGCCAGGTTCCTTTTTGCAACAATCCATGCCAGTGGATAGTGTGTGGCAGGGTGGTGAGGTTGTTGACGTTGACCGTGACCTCGTCGCCTTCCTTGACGTGGATTAGCGGACCCGGAACCTGACCGTTAAACGCAAAAGTGTGAAACTGCTGTTTATCCACCAATGTGATCTTGGTGTCTTCAATGGTCATGTCAAAGGTGCGCTTTTCCGCCCAACTTGCTGTTGGAATCATTATCAGCAAGCACAAGAAAAAAAATTCACGAACGTAATGCTTAATATGATGCTGCAGTAGCGAATCTTTTTTTGTCATGACTTCGGCCCCTTCTGAAAGATGTATATTTAATGTATCTTTTATAAGAAGCAACTGTCAACAACTTTCTGTGAAGTCCTGACTGTCTAGTTCTGTAGCTCTGCTAAAATACGATTTACAGTCAGATACGACATTGAAAGACGCTGGGTGTGACACATATATAATATCGGTAGGGACCGAACAAAATCGTGATGGGCGTGCCTAACGTACCGTCAGCTGCAGTGCATGGCGATACGCGAGCGCTCAGTAGCCACAATGCAATGTGCCTTGTGTGCCAGACCATTTTGCCCGTAGCCGACTCAGTGGGTTTCAATGCATTGAAATGCCAAGGCAGGTTTCGCACGTCTTCGGGCATGCAGGTAGCGCGGAACGCACGAGGATATTAACGGTCTGATTCGTAAGTGTTTTCTGAATTATTAAATCTACAGGTGTGCTGAATGCAGCTTTCGCGTTTTACCGATTATTCATTGCGGGTACTGATTTATATTGGCCTGCGCCCGGACAGATTGGTGACGATCAGTGAGATTGCTCAAAACTACTGCATTTCGCAGAATCATCTGGTGAAGGTGGTGCATCAACTGGGCATCCATGGCTACATTGAAACCATCCGCGGTAAAGGTGGCGGAATACGGCTGGCACGCCGGCCAGAATTGATCAACATTGGCAATGTTGTGCGGGATACCGAGGAAAACATGAATATTGCGGAATGCTTTGATCCTAACAAGCAAAGCTGTTCTTTGCTCCCGTCCTGCATACTCAAATCCGCCCTCACCGAGGCACGTCAAAGCTTTCTGGCAACGCTGGACTTTTACCGTTTGTCAGATTTTTTGGTAAACCAGACCGCATTACCAG
>DMQT01000025.1:0-345 GCA_003455595.1 Betaproteobacteria bacterium | reverse complement strand
TTGTAACTTTGCAGAAAATGCCAGGCAAAACGCGCGAAAAAAACGTTGCTTGATGGCAGCATTGCCTACCAAGGCAGTAATTCAAACCCATTGAATAATGGGGTACAGTTCCTAAACCCTGATGAAAACAGGTAGAACTCCTGACATTCGCTGAAAGGCAAGAAACCAAAAGAATTTCGCCCTACATTGTCGGATACTGAATCTACCCTATCCGCTATGCACAGGATAAATTCTGTTCGAAATGAAGACCGATTTACTGATTTTTGCCCTTCAAATCCCTTGTGAAAAAATTTTGCACACGAAGCGTGATGTGCAATGATATGTGCAATTTTTTTACTTATAAG
This sequence comes from Betaproteobacteria bacterium, assembly GCA_003455595.1. Classification (GTDB taxonomy): domain Bacteria; phylum Pseudomonadota; class Gammaproteobacteria; order Burkholderiales; family Sulfuriferulaceae; genus Sulfuriferula. The sequence goes on along the minus strand of DMQT01000025.1, from coordinate 1 downwards.
C
>DMQT01000067.1:22561-23839 GCA_003455595.1 Betaproteobacteria bacterium | reverse complement strand
GGCCGGCGGCGTCGTCCTTGGCGCTGTTGATGCGCATACCGGAAGACAGGCGCTGCAAGGCTGTGGTCAAACCGCTTTGGGAAGTGGTGAGGTTGCGCTGTGCATTCAGCGACGCAATGTTGGTATTGATATAACTAGCCATTTTAAATCTCCTTGATTACTGTGGTTTGATGGATTCGGCTTAAATGCCGTCAACTTTGGTTTGACCTTGGTAAGGCCAGGCATTCAAACCGCCGTTATATTTCTTATCGGGCAGCGCTGGAAAAATATTTAGGGTAAAAACACATTTTTCTTTTGCTGGTGCTGCCCGACTTTGAACCGCCCATTCCACCTTTCGACAGCCATCACGAAAATCTTTAATTCTGGCGTTATATAAATTGTGTGAGTAAGGGCATTGAGACAGGCGTGCAGTTTTTTCGCAGGCCTGGCGGGGATATCCGCTTGAATGCGGCTATGGTGTGTACCCATGCATACACGCCTGTGCCATATGCAGCGTGGATGCTAGTCCGCCGCAATCGCACGATTCTTGCCGGCCTGCTTGGCTTGATACAGCGCCGCGTCGGCGCGTTTCAACAACGCTTTCTGATCTTCGTCGGGGGCGCTTAACGCCACGCCAGCACTAAAGGTAATCAGCAAGCGTTGGTTGTTATGCATGAAGATGCGCTTGGTCAGTTCTTTTTTCAGCCGTGCCACGACGCCCATGGCATCTTCCAGCGAGGTATCGGGAAGTACGACCAGAAATTCCTCTCCGCCAAAGCGACCGATGACATCCATGGTGCGCAATGTTTCCTTGACGATTTTCACTACATGGATCAGTGCTTCGTCACCCGCACCATGGCCATGCGTGTCATTGATGTGTTTGAAATCATCCATATCCAGCAGTGCGACGCAAAGCGGGGAATTGCGACGTTTGGCGCGCGCCTGTTCGCGTTCGAACACGTCATCCAGTCCGCGCCGGTTGAGGCTGCCGGTCAGCTGGTCTTCGTGCGCAAGTTCACTCATGTGGGCGAGCCGGGATTCCAGCTCGTGGATTTTGGCGTCGGCATCCAGCGCCTTCTGACGTGCGGCCAACATTTCATCGCGCGTATTCAGCGCTTCTGTCTGCACCGTGCGCGTATCGCGCATGACGTCGTCAAGTACCGAGCCGAGTTCGTTGATGTTGCCAGCCCTGGCGATTTTCCGCGAATAGGTGTCCATTTTTTCATGGTAATCGCTGGTGCTGACGGCGACTGCATTCAAACGATCAATGAAGATCGTGATCATGTTCTTCACCGTGAT
>DMQT01000067.1:12071-22480 GCA_003455595.1 Betaproteobacteria bacterium | reverse complement strand
GTCACCGCTTTTCATTTCGATGCGGAAGCATAATTTCTTCAGGCGGCTGGCGGCGTCGTTGAGTGCGCCCTCGGTTTGCGCATCCTTTATCGCCGCCGCCAGCGATTCGGCTTCGGCAACCAGATCCGGGCTGTCAACCAGCAAGGAGGCGACGCCAAATGTGAGGGTGCGGGTAAGCAACTCCCGCAGCAATCGGATTTGCTGATTGTCATCTGTGGCCAAATACACCGGTGTGCTGGCGACCGAGGGTGTTTTTTTGAGCCGTTTTTCAATCAGCTGGGTGAGGCCATCTGCATAGTCGTGCCAGTCGTGAGCCGCCAGGGCGCGATTGAAACGGACGCCGAATTCAGCCGCGTCACCCTGCGACTGTGCCAGGTTTTTTGCAAAGTCGGCGAGTACGGTTTGCGCGTCAACATCCGCCAGGGTGCCCGCAACTTCATTATAAACAGTGCGATAAGCATCCGGTGTCGGCGCGGTACGCTGCATCGCCAGACGACGGAAAGTCTCCCGGGCAATATCGGCGGGATTCTGCGGATGCGGTGGGGTAGACGCGTCTTTCATGGGTGTGTTCGGTTTGCCTTGCGGAATGAATTCTGACTGTGGCTATATTAGATGGCTGCAGGCATTGCCAATCAGGCGAGCAGTGGCTGAAATATTCGCTATTTCAGGGTTTAGATGTATGGGCTTGCAGCGGAGTTGACTGCTTAATCAAGAACAGGGCGCCGTTCTTAAGTTGGCAAGCAGCGTACCAGCAGGGCTGTTTTGTCCAGTGCCGCCAACGCGCGTGCAATGACCACTGCGCTGTTATCCTTGCCACCCGCCGTCGCTTCGGCCACCAGGCGCGCGCTGGCGCACAGGCGCAACGCGCTGACTGCCATGCCATGACGCTGGCCGAACGTGACGGGTTGCCCCAATTGGTAGCGCAATGCGGCGATGGGGCGGTTCAGGCCGGGATGGCCGGTCAGGTCAGTTTGCAGGCGCTGATAGATCTGTGCCGTTTCTTCCCGGTTTAATGGCCGGTTTCCTGCCCGGGTTGCGGGGTGATGCAGCAGGAATGGAAAAATCGTCGGGATATGATCCCAGCTTGTCGCCTGGACCAAGGGGCGGCGGTCGATCTGTGGAACCGGGATCAGTTCGAAGGCCGGATCGTTCGTTAACCGATGCTGAACGGCGCGTGCAAAGGCATGCAGGAAGTATGCGACAGCTGCTTCCGGTACGGCGTGAAACGCACGCAACTCTGCCATGGCGGCTTCCCAGCGCAGCAACAACCCGAAATTGGTCACGTTATCGAGGCTGCCGGCTGTGGCCCAGTTATCCGGCCAATCAGCTGCGGCGGAATAAGCCCGCAAGGCGCCCGGCAGCAGGTGCTTGCGCAGGCGTTGCGCGGCCGCAGTCGGAATAAGCAGCGCGCCCGAGAAAGTCGGGCCGGTCAGGAATTTCGAGCCAGTCAGGGCGACCATGAAATGGTGTGTCAGATAGGCGCGCAGGGTGGCGGGTGCGAGGCGGAACTGGCATGCATCCACCAGAATATCGAGCGCGTCCGGCCAGCGCCGCTGCAACGCGGTAACGCAGGCCAGGCTTGGCGCGATCAGACCGGTTTTGGAAACGTCGGCGAGTACCAGCAACACGCGCCGCCCTTGCGCCAATGCATGGGTCGCCAAGGATTCAAACTCGGCGTCTACTGCCGCTGGCGGGCGCGGCGTGCCATCAGCCAGGCGTATCGGCACCGCCGCGACTTCCATTGCACTCGAGGCGGGGATGGCGCTGCCCACGCTGACAGTAGCCGCCAGTGCGGTATGCGCGCTGAAATGGTGGCCGGACAGGGCGGCCGTGACACTGCTACCGGTTTCTTCTGCATTGACCATCAGCGCAAGCGCCGGCACCGCAGCGCGGTTGCCGACGAGCTGGGCAGCAATCAGGTGCAGGTCCGTACCCGATGCGGCAAAGACGATATCGACGTCGGGCAGATCATCCGTGCCGCACAGCAGAGCCAGTTCCTGACGCAGCCGATTCAGTTCGCGAGCGTAGCTGATGGCGTGTGGTTCTCCATCGAGCGCGAGGCGGCAGCGCAGCGCATCTGCAGCGGCAAAACCTGCCTCTGAGATCACCGAGGCGGTTGCGGAACCAAAGCCCAGCAGGCCCGGATCGGGCTGTGGCGTGCAGCCGTACCGGTTGAAAATCTGTCCCGGCACCAGTGCGATGCGGGTATCGCCGCCTTCTACCAGAAGCTGTCGCGTGGAGGGGAGCTGGAGCCGGTCATGGCGATTATTCACTGTCAAAATCAGGGTCGGGAGCCTGCATCAATCAACATCGTGCGAAAGGCATCAAACACTTTACGCATCTGCGGCTGTTTGTAGGGGAACAGGTCGACCGGATCCAGCGCGTGGACGATCATGTTGCTGTCCACCTCGAAAATCAGCAATTCGCCGGTGGGCGTTTCACCGCAATCAATGCCAAGGTAATCAAGGCCCATACGTTCGTGGATAGCGCGTAAGGCAGCTGCATGCCGACGCGCGAAATCGTCGTCGAAGCTGGCCATGAAGCGGGCTTCCTCGGCGCGTTTTTCCGCGCTTTCGGTCATGCCGGCATTCAGATAATGAATCATCCAGTGTTCGGATATTGCCATATGGCAGACATACGGACGGCCGCCGATGAGGACAATGCGACACTTTCTGAACAGGCCGTCCGCGCCGCGATAATCGACGAATCGGGATACATAAAAGGTGCTCGCCGGCTGCGCCTGCAGATAGCTGGTAATCGCTGCCGGCGAATCGAGTTTGTCCAGTCCTTGTCCGGCATGCGAGTCCACCGGACGCACGATGATCGGGAAATCGCCGTCTTCAAGGATGTCGGCAATCGCTTGCTGTCCGCGACCGACATGCTCCAGGGCTTGCCGGTCGATGCGCACCGTGGTCGGCATGACTACCCCCGGTGCGGAGGCCAGCAGCGCGCAGGCGCCGTCGCGCGACACGCCTGCGATTTGCGCCGGCGCATTCAGCAGCGGACGCGGCCAGCCCTGCACCAGATCGGCAACATAGTGCAGCAGTGTGCGATTCTGATCGGATTCGCCGACGGCGACGAACGCCACGTCGTGTTCCGGCAAGGCCGCAGGGAAGGGCAGGTGCGGCGCCACATACAGCATATCGAGTGCGATATCGCTGCCTTCCACCAGAAATTCCAGCGGCGTATTGGCCATCAAATCGCCCGGGCCCATGATGGCAAGCAGACGGATAGCTGTCGCATCCTTCGCTGCCGGCATGTGATACAGCTGTTGCATCTCCAGCGCCTGAGACTGTACGGCGAGCGCTGCGGCGCGATTGCCCTTGAGCTGCAGGATTGTCGACAGGTCCAGCAAGGTATTGGCATCGTGCGGATGCGTTTCTGCGCGCTTCAGCAAACGCGTGCCCAGCGGGCCCAGATCGGCGCCGGAAAAAGCCATCCGCATTAAAGTGGCCAGACCAATGAGCGGCTCGCAGTTTTCGCCCAGCGTGGCGGATGGTTGTGGAGATTCGGGATTCATGCTGTTTTCCTGGGTTACCCGGCCTTGGCAGCGGCTTCGCCGAATGCAAGCGTCGCCTGCAACAGTGCGTCGATGTCACGGGTTTCGGTGCGGTGATTGACGATGGCGGCGCGAATCGCGACATGGCCGTTGAGGGTGGTGGTTGACGGTGCAGCGATGCCCGATGCCTGTAATGCGGCCGCGAGCTGCGTATTCACCTGGTCGGCATTGTCGCTGCGGTAGCGGAAACAGACGATGTTCAGCGCCACTGGCGCCATCAGTTCCAGCATCGGCATGGTTTCGATACGCTGCTTCATGTACTGGGCCAGCGCGCAGGTGCCGGAAATCACCTGGCCAAGCTGCTCCGCACCGTAGACCTTGATGGTGAACCAGGTCTTCAGCGCCCTGAAGCCGCGTGACAGATCCGGCCCGAAATCGCACGGCCAGGGCGATCCACCCGCCATGCCGCAGGCTTCGCGGCGCAGGTAGGCCGCGGGTGAGGCGAAGGTGTCGTAGTGCAGGGTAGCGTCCCGCACCAGGATGAACCCGGCATCGTAGGGCACCTGCCCCCATTTATGAAAATCGAAGGCGATCGAGTCGGCACGCTCGATGCCGCGCAGGCGAGGTGCAATATCCGGGGCCAGCATGGCGAGTGCCCCGTACGCGCCGTCGACATGAAACCACAGCGCTTCGCGGTGGGCGATGTCCGCCAGCACGGCGAGACCATCAATGGCGCCGACATCGACGGTACCCGCGCTCGCGGCAATGAAGAACGGCGTGAAACCGGCGCTGCGATCCGCTGCGATGGCCCGTTCGAGTGCTGCGCTATCCATCTGGTACTGGTCATTCACCGGGATGATGCGCAGGGCGTCCATGCCGAGACCGGCAAGGTCCATCGCCTGCGCGATACAGCCGTGGGCACCGGCGGAAGCGTAAGCGGTGAGGCGCTTGCCGCTGGCAGTGACGCCGCTCTGACGCACCCCGGTGCCCAGCGCTGCGGTGCGCGCAACCAGCACGCCGATCAGGTTGGCCATGGAGGTGCCGGTCACAAACAGGCCGCTGGCGCCTTCGGGAAAGCCGAACAGCTCGCGCATCCACTGCAATACCTGGTGTTCCACCTCGATGGGCATCTGGTCGCGCCCGCCCAGATTGGCGTTCAGCCCCGCCGCCAGCATTTCCGCCAGCATGCCCACCGGCGTGCCGCCGCCGTGCACCCAGCCCATAAAACCGGGATGCGCGTTACCCACGGCATACGGCAGCACATCGCGCATGAAGCTTGCATGCACGGTGGCGAGATCGGTCGGTTGCGCGGGCAGCGTTTCGTGGAACAGATCGCGCACCGGCTGCGGTATCGGCTGCCATACCGGGCGCTCGCGGATGTGCTCCAGGTAGTCCAGCATGTCGTCGAGCATGCGATGCCCCTGGACGCGGAGTGTTTGCCAATCTGACGGGTCAAGCGTGTGTTGGGTCGTTCCGTGGCTATCTTGGTTCATGGCTGGGCAAATGTTTGATCCGTGCGGAAGGGGTAGGTTACCTTAAACGCCCCATGAAATCAGAGCGTGTCAGGGCATAACAATTTCTGGTGTGCCGAATCATTTCTCTGCGTCGTGGGTTGACTTGCGTTTTCGGGTACGCATAAAGTAGTACACCGTTTTCAGCTTGCAGCACGTGCGTGCTGCCATTGACGTCATGAAATGCGATGCTTCGCCTGCGTTACTCGATTATCTGAACCTGATTCGCCCACACACGCTGCTTGTCCTCGGGCAGCGTGCCGTTACCTGCGCACGTGACTATCAACTAGCCTATCCTGAATGCCAAACAGAGGGGGTGACCGAGCCTGCGAAGCTGTCCGACAAGCGCTTTGATGCAGCTATTGTGCTGGATTGCATCGAGCATCTGGACAAGTCCAGCGCATGCCAGCTGATTGCGCGTTTACGCGATACGCTGGCGATCAATCTGCTGATAGCCGTGCCGTTGGCGTCGGGCGCACCGGGGGTGCTCAGTCAGTGGGTAGACGGCGATTTTCTGGCACTGGGGATGCAGGCGCACGCGCAGCTGAAATGTGAAGGCGGTACGCTGGGCTTATACCGTTTTGCCATCCACGATTACAAGTCGGTGCCCGACTGGCTCAACGCAAAATATTGGGCGCACCCGGCGCGCTGGGTGCCTTAATCCAACAGCTTTTTCAGCGTATACAACGCCTCCAGTGCCTGGCGCGGGCTCAGGCTGTCGGGATCAATTTCGGTAAGGTGTTCCAGTGCCGGGTGCGGCTCGGCCGCAATGGGCGCGGCGGCAAACAAATCCGGCTGACTGTCATTGCGCGTGGCGCCTTGTTCCAGCGCGACCAAATGGCGCCTTGCAGCCTGAATGACGCTGGTGGGTACACCGGCCAGCGCCGCCACCTGCAGGCCATAGCTCTGGCTCGCCGGACCTTCTTTTACGCTGTGCAGAAATACGATGCGGTCCTTGTGCTCGACGGCTTCGACGTGCACGTTGGCTATTTGCCGCCATTCCAGCGGCAGGCGCGTGAGTTCAAAATAATGCGTGGCAAACAAGGTATAGGCATGCACCTTGTCAGCCAGTTGGCGCGCCACCGCCCAGGCCAGCGCCAGGCCGTCAAAGGTCGAGGTGCCACGGCCGATTTCATCCAGCAATACCAGGCTATTGGCCGTGGCGTTGTGCAGAATATGCGCGGTTTCGGTCATTTCAACCATGAAGGTCGAACGCCCGCCTGCCAGGTCATCCGAGCTGCCGATGCGGGTAAAAATCTGGTCGATCGGGCCAATACTGGCGCTACTGGCAGGTACATGGCTGCCGCAACACGCAAGCAGCACAATCAACGCGGTCTGTCGCATGTAAGTGGATTTGCCGCCCATGTTGGGGCCGGTAATCAGCAGCATCTGCCGTGTGCGCGAGAGCTGTGTGTCGTTGGCGATGAAATCGTCGATGCGCGATTCGACTACCGGATGCCGCCCGCCGCGAATGTCGATAATGGCATCGTCGGTAAACAGTGGCACGCAGTAATTGAGCGTCAGCGAGCGTTCTGCCAAGGCACACAGTACGTCCAGCTCGGCTAGCGCGTTGGCAATGTTTTGCAATGGCGACAGCGCGGGCAACAAGCTGTGCAGCAGTTGCTCGTAGAGCCATTTTTCCCGCGCCAGCGCGCGTTCAGCTGCCGACAGGGCTTTGTCTTCAAACGCCTTCAACTCGGGCGTGATGTAGCGCTCGGCATTTTTCAGGGTCTGACGGCGACGGTAATCTGCAGGTACGTTGTCGGCTTGAGCGCGGCTGACTTCGATATAAAACCCGTGTACGCGGTTGTATTCCACACGCAGGTTGGCAATGCCGCTGCGTTCGCGTTCACGCGCTTCCAGCGCCAGCAGAAATTCGCCGCTGTGATGTTGCAAGCCGCGCAGCTCGTCGAGCTCGACATCAAAGCCGTCGGCAATCACGCCTCCTTCTCGTATTACGCTGGCGGGCTCGGGGCGCAGTGCGCGTTGCAGCAAATCATGCGTATCAGGTTGTGCAGCGCAGGCGTGGCTCAGGGTTTGAATCAGCGGACTGTCCAGATCCGATAGCTGGGTCGTTAATTGCGGCAGCACAGCCAGCGTGTCACGCAAGCCCGACAAGTCGCGCGGACGGGCGCTGGCCAGCGCGATGCGGCCACCGATGCGTTCGATATCGACGCAGCTTTGCAGCAGTCGGTGCAGTCTGTCGCGTTGCGTATGGGTCTCGACCAGCTGGCTGATGGCATCCTGACGCTGGCGCAACACATCGCGTGCGCGCAGCGGGTGGTGCAGCCAGTGGCGCAGCCGCCGTGTACCCATGCTGGTGGCGCAGGTGTTGAGTAAGGACAGTAACGTGGGCGCCGGCTCGCCGCGCAGGGTTTCGGAGATTTCGAGATTGCGCCGGGTGGCGGCATCCATGCGTACCCAGGCGTCTTCGCGCTCCACTTTCAGCCCATTGATGTGGCTGAGTTCATCGTGTTGGGTGGCTTTGGCGTAGCTCAGCAAGGCACCCGCCGCGGCAATCGCCAATGGCATGTCGGCACAGTCAAAAGCCTGCAAATCATGGGTGCCAAACTGTTTGGCCAGCAGTGTTTCGGCGCGCTCAGTGTCAAATTGCCAGGCGGGCAGGGTCCGCTGTGCTGCAAATCCCGCCAGCGCAGCATGGGATGACCCTTCTGCAATGAGGATTTCAGACGGCTGGATGCGTTCCAGTTCAGCCGCCAGTTGTGCCGCTGGGATGTGCATGACGCGCAGATCGCCGCTGGCCAGATTTAGCCACGCCAGGCCAAAGTGGGCCTGCGCGCCAATCAGCGCCAGCAACACGCTATCGCGGTAATCGTCCAGCAGCGCCGCGTCGGTTAGCGTGCCGGGTGTGACGACACGGGCTACGCGCCGCTCTACCGGGCCTTTGCTGGTAGCCGGATCACCTATCTGCTCGCAGATTGCGATAGAGAGGCCAAGTTTTACCAGCCGGGCCAAATATTGCTCCGCTGCGTGATACGGCACACCGGCCATCTTGATTGGGGTGCCCGCCGTGGCGCCTCGCGTGGTCAGCGTAATGCCCAATAGCTGCGCGGCGCGCTCGGCATCTTCAAAAAACAGCTCATAAAAATCCCCCATGCGATAAAACAGCAGCATGTCAGGGTGGTCCGCCTTGATGCGCAAGTATTGCTGCATCATCGGGGTGTGTTTTTGCAGTGTGTTGTCAGCGTGTGCGACGGGGGGCGTTTGATCAGTTTCAGACTTCATTGCTGCTTCCGGATATTGAATTCAACAAGCTGGGCAATGTAGCACAGGCGCGCATTCTCAAGCATTGGTGCACGCATGGTATCAAGCTACAAGCGGTTCGTCGGTTCAGTTCAATTAATAAACACGGTCGATATTTTTGCCGTCGTTATGCATTCATGTAAGACAAACACCTACTTAAAAAACCGAGTATCGCTGATTTCCCCCGCAGCTTGAAGATCGCAGAATAGATTCAAGGTTCATGCGTACCGATCTTTTGTCTTTAGAAATCGGGTAGCTGCGTGGCTGGGCAGAGCGATACAGGTAGGCGTCGAAATGAAGCTGCTGTGCTGAAGACACAGCATTTATACCGATGCTCTGTTTCGATGCAATTTCTGATGTGTGCTGATTCGATCCGGGTCGCAAATCAGACAACTGAGGCTATCGAACATGTATAAAGTCAACGGAATATCGGATAAAAACCAACTGATGTCCCAGCATACGCTTCTGGTTAAGCGTCTGGCTTTTCATTTGCGTTCTAAATTGCCGCCCGGCGTCGATGTTGATGATCTCATGCAAGCAGGCATGATCGGTCTGCTTGATGCGGTTAACCGCTACGAAGAAATCCACGGTGCCCAGTTTGAAACTTATGCGGTACAGCGCATACGGGGTGCCATGCTTGACGAGTTGCGCAGCAGTGACTGGCTGCCGCGCAGTGTTCGTCAAAACATGCGCAAGATCGAGACTGCGATGACAACGCTGCAACAGCGTCTTGGACGGGCTCCGACAGAAAAGCAAGTGGCTGAACATATGGGCATGTCACTGGCGGAATATCAGGAAATGCTGGGGATCAGCGGCGGACATCAGCTGGTTTATTTTGAGGACTACCAAAACGCTGCCGGTAGCGATCATTTCCTCGACCGGCATTGCGTCGATCAGCTCAGCGACCCGCTGAACAGCCTGCTCGACAGCGGTTTCCGTGATGCGCTGATTGAAGCTATTCAAGCATTGCCCGAGCGTGAAAAGAATCTCATGGGCTTGTACTACGAGCACGAAATGAACCTCAAGGAAATCGGTGTGGTGATGGGCGTTTCAGAATCGCGCGTTTGCCAGCTGCACAGTCAGGCAGTGGGGCATTTGAGAGCCATGCTGGGCAAGCAGGAATGGCTGGGCTGAATCCCTGCGAAATCGTTTACCTCCGTTGTTGCAACTTTAGCGCGCCTCCTCTAGTCTACCCTTCGGTAGACTTTTTTTTGGAGGCAAGCAATGCAACCCGATATCCCACTCAGTAGCCAGCCATCGCAACTGGTGCTGACGCAAAACAAAGTCCTGCGTAACACCTACATGATGTTGAGCCTGACCATGATCCCGACGGTGATTGGCGCTTGGTTCGGTATCAGCATGAATTTCGCTTTCATGGCGCAGCATCCTGTGCTTTCCATGATAGGCATGCTGGCGGTGATGTTCGGCCTGTTTATGGGCATCTCGGCCAATCGCAATAACAGTCTCGGCGTGATTTTGCTGCTCGCAGTAACGTTCTTTTTTGGCCTGATGCTGGGGCCGATTTTGCAAGCCGCACTGCATTTCCGTAACGGTGCACAGCTGATCGGCATGGCAGCAGGCGGCACGGGCATCATCTTTTTTACGCTGGCAGGCATTGCCACTGTCACTAAAAAAGACTTCAGCTACATGGGCAAATTTTTGTTCGTCGGGCTGGTGATGCTGGTGATCGCCTCGCTCGCCAACGCTTTCTTTCATGTTCCGGCCGCATCGCTGGCGATTTCTGCCATCGCCATCATGATTTTCGCCGGTTACATCCTGTATGACGTGAGTCGGATTGTGAATGGCGGCGAAACCAACTACGTGATGGCAACATTGTCCTTGTATCTGGATATCTATAACATTTTTGTAAATCTGTTGAATTTGCTGATGGCGTTTTCCGGCAACCGTGACTGACGTTGTCATGGTTTAAAAACACAAAAGGCGCACCTCGGTGCGCCTTTTGTGTTTGATTCAACTGTTTACGCGCGTTCGAACAGCGCGATTGATTCAACGTGAGCCGTATGCGGAAACATGTTGGCAATACCCGCCGCACGCAAGTGATAGCCTTTTTCATGGACCAGCACCGCCGCATCGCGCGCCAGCGTGGCGGGATTGCATGACACATATACAATCCG
>DMQT01000067.1:838-12034 GCA_003455595.1 Betaproteobacteria bacterium | reverse complement strand
GCCATGCGTTCAGGTGTGATGGTGAACAGATTTTCCACCATGAACTCGGTATTGATCAGGCCGTTACGTTCGGCATTTTGGCATGCACGCGTCACCAGTTCCTTGCTGCCTTCGATGCCGACGACCTGCTGGGCGCGGCGCGCGATGGGCAGGGTGAAGTTGCCGAGCCCGCAGAACATATCGACAATGCGCTCAAACGGCTGCGGATCAAGCAACTGCATGGCACGACGCATCAATATCGGATTGACAGCCGTGTTGACCTGGGTGAATTCACTTGGGCGGAACGGCATCACCAGGTTGAATTCCGGCAGGGTATACGCCAACTCGGGTGCGTCCAGCGGGTAAAACGGGATGATGGTATCGGGCCCCTTGGATTGCAGCCACCACTGGATGTGATGCGCGTCGGCAAATTCCCGCAGCAGGACTTCATCGGCTTCGGCCAAGGGCGCCATGTGGCGGATCACCAGCACGTCAACGGCGTCGGTGGCCGCGACTTCGATTTGCGGCAATTTATCGCGGATCGTCAATTGCATGATGAGTGTGCGCAGCTGCGGAATCAGTGCGGAAATACGAGCAGGCAGCACTTCACAGCTGTCCATTTCTGCCACAAAGCTGCTCTTGCGTTCATGGAAGCCGACCAATACACCGCCTTTTTTTTCCACCAGCTTGACGGACAGGCGCGCCCGGCTGCGATACTCCCAGGCCGGGCCGTGGATGGCCGAGAGCATGGCCTCGGGTTTGACCTTGCCGATGTGTGCGAGGTTATCCTCCAGCACGCGCTGCTTGGCGGCGATTTGCGCTGACGGTTCAAGGTGTTGCAGGCTGCAGCCGCCACAGACGCCGAAGTGCGGGCAGCGCGGTTTTACGCGTGCGTGGCTCTCGCGCACGATACGCGTCACTTGCGCCATCTCGAACGCGTCCTTTTTGCGGTACACCGAATAGGTCACGGTTTCGCCGGTCAGCGCGCCGTCAACAAATATTGCCTTGCCGTCACGGTGGGCAACGCCACGGCCTTCGTGGTTGAGGGATTCAATTAGCAGGGTAGGGGAAGCTTCAGTCATATCAGATTTCTATGGATGACCAGCGTGCCATGAAAGCGCGCCAGTAGGGCGTGTCGAGATGGTTCAGCGCGGCGTGAATGCGTTTGCAAGCAGCGTTGTAATCCGCCGCAGATATGTCACCGCGTATGTATTGCCGACGCAGATGGAGCAGGCCGGTATTGACTGCACCGGTTTCACAATGCTGCTGGATGTCTGCCAATTGATCCGCCTGAAAAGCCGCCCAGACAGCGTTGCTGTCGAGTTCGGTCTGACCGGGAAAGCCACACAGTCGCGCGAGTGCGTCGAGTGACGCAGCTGCATTGGGCGCCAGCAACTGCATCAGGTTCACCCCTGACACGGCAGTTGCGTCCATGCACAGGGCTTTGGGAAGCGGCAGTGCATGAATCAGTGCCCGACAGTGCAGCACAGGGATTTCAAACGCGTTGCCATCCCAGGCCACCAGATCGGGTTTGTGCTGCTTGATAGTTTCGAATAGCGCGCGGATCCGCTGTACCTCACTGTCTACCGCTTTGCCCAACGACCAGATTCGCGCAACGTGGTGGTCATATAACACGCAGGAAATCGCGGCGATGCGCTGTAAATGGTTCGGCAGTGCATCGTTGCCGCCGGTTTGGCGTGATTGTAGATGCGCAATTTCAGCCAGTTGCGCTGATGTGGCGCTGTGGCCGGTGGCATAAAGCGTGCGCAAGCCGGCTGTATCGGGAACAGTAGCCAGCGTAAAAACGAGGGTGGAGGACATGACAACGCGCCGTGAATCGGGAGGATGATTTTACCCGATTCCCCGGCGCGTTCGAAGCGGTGCGACGTTATTGCGTTACAGCGCAGCTTCCTCGGCGATGATGAGCGCGTTGATCATGGCAATATTGACGTCGATGTAGGTCACCAGACACTGCGCCGATGCCTGCTGTATACGCGCTTCGTCGTCAGCCTCACAAGCCAGCGCCAGTTCCAGGAAACCGGCATGGCTGCCGACACCGTGTACCAGCGCCTGCTTGACCGATTCATTCAGATCAAGACGCGAAAAAGCGCTAGATGCGTCGGTGCCGAGCATGTCTTTCATGACGGAAAACAGGCCCACCTGGTATAACTCTTCCGCCTGCGTGGCATGCAGGCTTTTACCCGCCAGGGCTTGCATAAAGCAGGCGCGGGTCAGCGCACGTTTGAGCAGGACACTGTGATCGCGCTCCAGCGTACCGCTGGCGTGCAATAGCAGGGTGAGCCAGCGGTACAGCGTGGCGTGCCCCATACTGCGCAGCACTTGGGCAATCGAAGCGACCGGTTGTGCGACGCCCGAGCCGGCTGAGTTGGTGAAGCGCAACAGCCGGTAGCACAGTGCCGCGTCCATTTTCAGCAGGGATTCGATTTCTGACATGTCGGCGTGGGCAATGACTCGGTCCATCAGCTCCAGTACGCGCAGGCGATTGACGGCGGGCGCGCTGGCATGGCTGCCTTCTGGCTGGGAGAAATAACTGCCTTGAAATGCATCGAAGCCCAGTTTCTGGCACGCGTTGAAGGTATCTTCTTCGGCAATGTTCATCGCAATCACCTGCTTGGCACCCAGGGAGCGCAGGCTGCGCACGGTGCTTTCCAGGTGAATCGCGTCGTGGCGGCTGACATCGACGCGAACCTGGCTGGCCAATGCCAGCAGTGGCCGCATGGCGTCGTCGTGAGCGACCTCATCCAGCACGATGTGATAGCCACTCGCGACCAGTTGGGTGATTCTTGGCAGCAGGGTTGCAACATCGTTTACGCCTGCTTGCACGGCATACATCACATTTTGCTGCGACAGGTATTCGATTTCGGGTGACATCAAGGTGGTGGCAGACACTGAAACCAGCAAGGTTTTGCCATTGAGCGCGCCGTCTTCTGCCAGGGAATATAAACCTGCCAGCAAAGTTTCGTCCTCTGCGTTACGTAATTTGGATAAGTTGGTATGGTTGGTGCTGAAAGCCAGTTTGACGCGTAGCGTCAATTCTTGACCAATGGTCTGGCTGGCAGCGTTATAAATCGCTTGCTGGCTTAGCAGGCGATCACGAATTTCATCCTGGCGCGATTTGAGACCGTTGGTTTCGATTGCCAGCATGTGCGTGGTGACACCGCGCCATTCACTGGCAACAGTATTGACGATGCGGGTTTCGTTGTTGGCTTCGTGTCTCATTTCGCTCTCCGGCAGGGACTCACGTCTGACTATAAGCAGCAAACATGCCAATCAAATAGCGTTGAGCTGTTACCCACCGTACACGCTCAAAGCTAGGCTGGATATCGTGTCTGGGCTACACTGCGGACATGCAAAATTCACTCGGCAGCATCGGTACGCGTTGGCATTTCGTCAGGGATGTCGAACAATTGGTCAGCCAGGCTTTAAGCCAGGTGGCGCGTGCCGCGCAGCAGGCTTTGCAGGCGCGCGGTGCTTTCCATCTGGTGCTGTCCGGCGGCACCACGCCGCAAGCGCTGTATGCGCGTTTGCATACGCTCGATACCGACTGGCACAAGTGGCATATCTGGTTTGGTGACGAACGCTGTCTGCCTGTCCACGATACGGCGCGCAATAGTCAGATGGTCTGGTCAAGCTGGCTGCACGACAGCCCCATCCCGGCGCAGCAGATTCATCCGATTTCGGCTGAGTTGGGGGCCGAAACTGCCGCCGTGGCGTACATCCACAAACTGTCTGAAATCGGTCTGTTCGATCTCGTGCTGTTGGGGTTGGGCGAAGACGGTCATACCGCCAGCCTGTTTCCGGGCCATGCCTGGGGCACCTGCCCGGACAGCGCTGCTGTGCTGGCCGTACATGACGCGCCCAAGCCACCCGCCGATCGCGTCAGCCTGAGCGCGCAACGCCTGAGTCAGGCGCGCGCCGTGCTGTTTTTGGTGGCGGGTGCGGACAAACGCGATGCGGTGGCAGCATGGCGACGCGGTGAGCCGATTCCGGCGGCGGCCATCCGGTTGGAATCGGGCGTGGACGTCGTGCTGGAACAAATTTGTGTTGCCCCTCATGAGGATCGAAAATGAAAATTGCATACCGTGCCGCGCTGGCAGTGCTGTTACATGCAGGCGGCGTCATGGCGGCGTCCGCAGATGAAAAACTCACCACGCTGGCGGATCAGCGTGATGTGGCTGTGACCATTTACAATGACGATCTGGCGCTCATCAAAGACCAGCGCAAAGTCACGCTGGACAATGGGTTGAATCATCTGGCGTGGCGCGATGTATCGGCCCGTATGCGCCCGGAAACCGCGCTGTTGCGCAATCTGGGCGAGGCAAAGGGCTTTAGTCTGCTGGAGCAGAATTTCGATTTCGATCTGCTGACACCGGAGAAGCTGTTGGAAAAATATACCGGCAAGCAGGTGACAGTCATTAAAACCAACCCTGCCACCGGTGTCGAAACGCGTGAAACTGCCACGGTGCTGGCAACCAGCGGCGGCACCGTGCTGAAATTTGCCGACCGTATCGAAACCGGGGTGCCGGGCCGGTTGGCGTTTGCGGCAGTGCCGGACAATCTGCGCGACAAGCCGACGCTGGTGATGAGCGTGATGAACCCGAAAGCCGGTGTGCAGAATCTCGAATTGTCCTACCTCACCGGCGGCCTGTCGTGGCGTGCCGATTATGTGGCGGAATTGTCAGATAACGACACGCGCATGGATCTAAATAGCTGGGTCACGCTGACCAATCAGAGTGGCGCCAGTTTCCCTAACGCAAAATTGCAGTTGGTCGCCGGCGATGTGAACCGCGTGCGTGAGGCGATGCGCCCGGTCGCCATGACCGCGCGCACGAACAAGAACATGGCAGCCGAAGCTGCGCCGATGGCGCAGGAAAACCTGTTCGAATACCATCTGTACACGCTAAACCGTCCAACTACGCTGGCCGAACAGCAGACCAAGCAAGTGGCGCTGTTGTCGGCTACCCGGATTCCCGTGACCAAAACACTGGAACTGCGTGGTGCGGATTATTACTACCAGGGCAGCTACGGCGACTTGGGGCAAAAGCTCAAAACCAGCGTGTATGTGGAATTCGACAACAAGGGAGGCGGGCTGGGCGTGCCGCTGCCCAAGGGCGTGATGCGCCTGTACACAAAAGACAGCGCGGGCAATGCGCAGTTTATCGGCGAAGACAACATCGACCATACCGCTAAAAATGAAACCGTGCGGCTGAAGATGGGAGAGGCATTCGACGTCACGGCGGACAAAAAACAGACCGATTTCCAGAAACTGGGCGGCACCGGAAAATTCAATTATGTATCTGAATCGGCGTATCAAATCACGCTGAAAAATGTCAAGAATCAGTCGGTTGTGGTGAACGTGTTCGAACCAATGCCAGGCGACTGGCAAATCCTGTCGGAATCCAGCCCGCACAGCAAGGAATCAGCCAGCACCGCGCAATGGAAAATCAGCGTGCCGGCTGACGGCAAGGCGGTACTGACGTATCGCGTACGAGTGAAATACTGATGCAAACCGATGCGCATCACTGGGACGACGTTTACCGTCATAAAAATGCGACTGAAGTCAGCTGGTATCGCGCGCATCTGGAGACGTCGCTGGCACTGATCGCGGCGACCGATGCCAGACTCGACAGCGCCATCATTGACGTGGGCGGGGGTGCTTCGACACTGGTGGATGACTTGCTGGCTGCGGGGTATCAGCATGTGACGGTGCTGGATCTGGCGGCGTCGGCGCTGGTCACTGCGCAGGCGCGGCTGGGTACGCAGGCCGTAAAAATCGATTGGCGTGTGGCGAATGTGCTAGAAGCCGAATTCGCACATCACCAGTTCGACGTCTGGCATGACCGCGCCGTGTTTCATTTTCTCACCGCGGCGGAAGACCGCGCGCGCTATGTTGCGCAGGTGCGCCATGCGGTAAAGCCTTGTGGGCATGTCATCGTTGGCAGCTTTGGCCCAGGTGGGCCATTGCAATGCAGCGGGCTGGATGTGGTGCGTTACAGCCCAAGCGCGCTGCATGGCGAATTCGGCGCGCCGTTCGAACTGGTGAAGAGCACGCGCGAAGCGCACCTCACGCCGGGCGGAAAAACACAGGAATTCGTCTACTGTTATTGCCGTAAACGCGGCTGAATCAAGCGCTTTGCGGTGCGGTTATGGTGACCGGATGCGCCGCTGCGCGCTGCGCACGCAAATCCCACCAGTTGCGTAGTGCAATTAGCAAACCCAAGCCAAAAAACGCGCCGGGCGGCAGGATGGCCAGCAAAAACCCCTTGTAGTCTGTTGGCGTCACGTGAATCACGAACGCCTGCGCGGCGGGGCCGAAGGCGAGATCCAGGCCTGATAGCAGCGTGCCCTTGCCCACCACTTCGCGCAGCGCGCCGAGCGAGGTAATCACCAATGTCAGGCCGATGCCCATGGCAAAGCCGTCGAGCATGGATGGCAACAGCGGGTTTTTGGCGGCATAGGCGTCGGTACGCGCCAGCACGATGCAGTTGGTGACAATCAACGGCACGAAAATTCCCAGCACCAGATAGAGCGGATGCACGAAGGCGTTCATCGCCATGTCGATCACCGTCACCAGCGCGGCGATCACCAGAATAAATACCGGGATGCGGATTTCATGCGATACCAGATTGCGGATGGCGGAAATGGCGCCGTTGCTGAAGGTCATCACCAGCGTGGTGGCCAGACCCAAGCCCACCGCGTTGACCACGCTATTGCTGATGCCGAGCAGCGGGCACAGGCCGAGCAGCTGCACCACGCCGGGGTTTTGCTTCCACAGTCCGTTGTAAATAATATCGCGATACTGGCTCATGGTTGGGCTCCTGGTGTGGCTGCAAACAACTGGGTGCGGTGCGCTGCGGCGTATTCTAGTGCGTGGTGAACCGCCTTGACGACTGCGCGCGGCGTGATGGTGGCACCGGCCATGTAATCGAACTGGCCACCGTCTTTTTTTACCTGCCAGCCGCTGGCAGTCGGCTGTGTGGCTGATTTACCGTTGAAAATTTCTATCCACTTGCTTTTGGCAATGTCGATGTAATCGCCCAGACCGGGGGTTTCCTTGTGACTGACCACCCGCACGCCGGTGATGCGGCCATCCGCACCGATACCCACCAGCAGATTGATTTTACCGCTGTAGCCATCCGGTGCGGTGGCTTCCAGTACCAATGCGGCGGGCTGGCCGCCTTTGCGCGCGCGCCATACCTGGCTGGTTGCGTCGGTGCCGAGTAATTTGTGCGGCGGCAGGGTAAGGGCGTCCGTCAGCGGATTGTTATCGTAGCTGCCGGGAATCAGCGTTTCGGCAATCAGCTTGAGCCGTGCCGCGTCCTCGTTGTGTTGTATCGCCGGGCGGGTGACAGTGTAGGTGTACGCCAGGATAGCCGTACCCACCACTGTGAAACCCAGCAATACCAAGGCCGCACGCGTAGCGGCACGCAGCACCTGGGTCATTCTGACGCGCCTTTTTTCTTGTGGCCATAGACCGCAGGCTGCGTATAGGTGTCGATCAACGGCACCGCAATGTTCATCAGCAGCACGGCGAAGGCCACCCCGTCTGGATAGCCGCCTACGGTACGAATCAGATAAGTC
Source organism: Betaproteobacteria bacterium (assembly GCA_003455595.1). Lineage (GTDB taxonomy): Bacteria > Pseudomonadota > Gammaproteobacteria > Burkholderiales > Sulfuriferulaceae > Sulfuriferula. The sequence continues at coordinate 4,453 of DMQT01000067.1, read as the reverse complement.
AGCACGCCGATGCCCGCGCCGAATATCAGTTTTCCCTTGGGGGTGGTGGCGCCGGTGACAGGATCGGTGGCGATGAAGAAAGCACCCAGCATCACGCCGCCCGTTGCCAGGTGAAACCAGGGTGAAATATAGCGATCCGGGTCGGTAATGTGGAACAACCCGCCGGTGATCCAGAGCCCGGCCATGAACGCCACCGGGATATGCCAGGTGATGATACGTGCCAACCACAAGTAGATGCCGCCGAGCAGAAACAGCAGCACCACGATTTCGCTGCCGCTGCCGCCGATGCTGCCGAAAATCGGCAATTGCGTGATTTCACGCACGGTGTGTTCGAGTTGCAACTGGGTGCGCAAGGTATCCAGCGGTGTTGCGCTACTGATGGCGTCCAGCCCAATGCCATTCGGCAGCGAGCCGGTGAAAATGTACTGCGCTGCCTGCAGCAGATCGAGGTGCGCGCCGGCCAGCAATAGCGGGGCAGACCACTGCGTCATTTGCACCGGGAACGAGATAATCAGGACCGCATAACCCACCATGGCCGGGTTGAACAGGTTGTTGCCGAGGCCGCCGTATAGATGTTTGGCCACCACAATGGCGAAGAATGTGCCCAGCACGATCAGCCACCACGGTGCGATCGGCGGCAGCGACAAAGCCAGCAGCCAGGCCGTGACCAGCGCGCTGCCGTCCATCAGAAACGGCTTGATCGGCAGCCCGCGCAGCTTGACGGCCGCCGCTTCGAGTACCAATGCAGTGGCGCTCGCCAGCGTCAGCGTGACCAGAATCGCCGGGCCAAACAGCCAGACATAGGCGGCAATGGCTGGTACCAAGGCGGCCAACACCTTGAGCATGATGATGGAAACGCTGGTTTGCTCGGCGATGTAAGGAGAGGTTTGCATGGGTGAGTGAGGGTAGGCTATTCATCCACCGGTTGCTGCGCGATTTCGCGAATTTTGGCGCGACGCGCTTCGATCTCGGCAATTTCCTGCAATTTTTCCGGCGGCAGATCGGTTACATTCTTGGGTGTGACGCTGTCTTTTTTGGCCTTTGCGCGTTCTATGGCGGCTTGAATCGTGGCTTTCTTGGCTGCTGCAGCGGCGTCTTCCGGGCTGCCGCTGGCGACCTCTGCGGGTTTGGCACTGGCGCGCTGGGCGAGTTTTGCGGCACGCTCCCGTTTTTCGCGCTCGATACGCAGCTGACGGAATTCGTGCCGCTCACGGGCCTGGTCGGCGGCTTTCTTGTCTTTTTCTTTGGCCCAGATTTCACTCTTGGCATAGCGGTAATACTGCACCAGCGGGATGTGGCTCGGGCACACATAGCTACAGCAGCCGCATTCGATGCAGTCGAACAGATTGTATTCCTGGGTTTTGCCGAAATTTTTCGCGCGTGCAAACCAGTACAACTCTTGCGGCTGCAAATCTGCCGGACACGCTTGCGCGCAGCGCGTGCAGCGGATGCATGGCATGGCGGGTGGCGCGGGTGGAAACAGGCCTGGCGACTGCGCCAGAATGCAGTTGGTTGCCTTTACCACGGGCACGTCGTCGCCGGCCAGCGTGATGCCCATCATGGGTCCCCCCATCACATAGCCGCTGGTGTCGTCTTTTACCGAACCCGCCAGGCGCACCAGCTCGGCCACCGGCATACCGATCAGCACTTCGAAATTCTGCGGGCGATGCACGTTGCCGGTGACGGTGACAATGCGCGAAATCAGCGGCTCGCCATGATTTACCGCACGGTGCAGCGCGTAGGCAGTGCCGACGTTAAAGGTGGCGACGCCGATATCGGTCGAGCGTCCGCCTGACGGCACTTCCTTGCCGGTCAACACCTTGATGAGTTGCTTGGCACCACCGCCGGGGTAGACCGTCGGCACCGCGATAACTTCAACCGGGAAACCGCACTCAGCTGCCGCCACACGCAGGGCGGCGATGGCTTCGGGCTTGTTATCCTCGATGCCCACCAGCACGTCGTCGCTGTTTAGCATGAAACGCATGACTGCCGCACCCTGCAGAATTTCGACGGCTCGCTCGCGCATCAGCATGTCGTCGCAGCTGATCCACGGCTCACATTCGCCGCCATTGAGAATCAGTGTCGGCACCTTTTGCGCTGCGCCGGGGTTGAGCTTGATGAAGCTGGGGAACACCGCGCCGCCGAGTCCGGCGATTCCCATGTCGCGCAATAGATTGCGCAGGTGGCTGGGTTCCATGTTGCGGTAATCAAGCGAGGCGTGTTCGACCCATTGATCGGCACCATCCGGCACGATGCTGACGCACAGGTCTGACAGCCCCGATGGATGCGCGACCGCGTGCGCCGCGATGGCAGTGACTGTGCCGGAAGTCGGTGCGTGCACCGACACCGACACATAGCCTTCAGCCTGGCCGATGCGCTGGCCTTTGAGCACCTGATCGCCAACACTTACAATGGCTTTGGCCGCTTGGCCGATATGCTGGCTCAGCGGTATGACGAGCTGTTTTGGTAGCGGCGCAAGGGCGATCGGACGCGCGGTGGAAACCTGTTTGTGCTCGTCAGGATGCACGCCACCGTTAAATTCATACAGCGTGCGGTTCATGAGGCGGCTTTCATTTGTACCACCGGGTATTTCCATTTCCACGTCGCGAGGTCTTCTTTGATCGTGACCATGCTGATGCAATCGACTGGGCACGGCGCGATGCACAGTTCGCAGCCGGTACATTCCTGCGCGATGACGGTGTGCATCTGTTTGGCGGCACCGAGGATGGCATCGACCGGGCAGGCCTGGATACATAAGGTGCAGCCGATACAGGTGGCCTCATCAATAATCGCGACGGATTTGGGTTTGGGTTCGCCGTGTTCGGCGTTGAGTGGTTTGAATTCAACACCAAGCAATTCGGCCAGCTTGTGGATGCCATCCTCGCCGCCGGGCGGGCACTGATTGATTTCAGCTTCACCGTTGGCAATCGCCGTGGCGTAGGGCTTGCAGCCGGGAAAGCCGCACTGGCCACATTGTGTCTGCGGCAAAATGGCGTCGATCTGCTCGACGATGGGGTCTTCCTGCACCTTGAAGCGCACCGCGGCAAACCCCAGCGCCGCGCCGAGAAATACAGCCAGCCCGGCCATGACGAGAATGGCAGACAGCACCTTATTTGACCATTCCGGCAAAACCCATAAACGCCAGACTCATCAGCCCGGCGGTAATCATGGCGATGCTGGTGCCGCGAAATGCTGCGGGCACATCCGCGCCTTCGAGCCGTTCGCGCAGTCCGGCGAACAGTACCAGCACCATAGAGAAGCCCACCGCGCCACCAAAGCCGAAAAACAGCGACTGGATAAAATTGTGCTGCGCCTGCACATTGAGCAGCGGGATGCCGAGCACCGCGCAGTTGGTGGTAATCAGCGGCAGATAAATACCCAACACGCGAAACAGCACCGGGCTGGTCTTGCGCACAAACATTTCGGTGAAGCCGACAATGCCCGCAATCACCACGATAAACGACAGCGTGCGCAAATAGGCGAGATCGGTGCCGAGCAGGTATTCATTGATAAGGTAACTGGAGCCGGATGCAAGGGTCAGTACAAAGGTTGTGGCCGCGCCCATGCCAATGGCGGTTTCCAGACTTTTCGATACGCCCATGAACGGACACAAGC
>DMQT01000067.1:0-781 GCA_003455595.1 Betaproteobacteria bacterium | reverse complement strand
AAACCGTGCCGATCAAAATCAGAAGGTAACTCTGGATGTCCATGATGTGTGGAGAGGTAGCAAGTTCGCCATTATCCGTTGCCGGGCGAGGCTTTTCAACTACGCTGACAGGAGATTTTCGCTACGCGCGCAGTCTGGTGAGGGCTTGCCAATGCGCGAGCCAATCACACGCAGCCAATTCAAATAACGCCGGACATATCAGACCATTCGGCCAAATGTGTCTTAAATAATGGCAGCTAACAGCACAGCATGATCAATGAATCGGAAACGAAGCAAGCGAAAGTGGGATGCCGCAGCCGCTTGTCTGGCCGCGAATAAGTAGTTTGTTCATACGCATCGCACTGCGTGGGCGATGCGTATGAATCAGGATCAGACCGTTTGCTTGCAGGCATCCTGTTGGGTCTTGCTCATGGCCTTTAGCCAGGCGGGATGACGGCCATTGCCGTTATAGGTTTCTTTTGGATTGGCCGGATTAACGTACAGCACTGAACTGGTACGCTTGCTACGGATTTTGCCGGAAGCCGTTTTACGGCCAGTCGAGAAACACGATTTGGCTTCTTCGTAAGAGATTGCAAATTCATCTGCCAAGGTCTTGATTTTGCGTAATGCGTCGGTTTTTTCCAAAGCGCGCAATTCCGCGATTCTGGCTTCAATGGCGTGTTGCTGTTGCAGCAGGTCAGACAAAGTAGACATGGGGCTATCCTTTTCGACTAATTAAAAAATTCTAAAAAATAATTATATAGAAAATTTAAACAAAATGAATAGTCATTATGACAGCTGG
>DMQT01000247.1:3829-8230 GCA_003455595.1 Betaproteobacteria bacterium | reverse complement strand
ACTGGCAGCACCACTTGCTTGACCGTTTCTGCGGCGGTATTGCGGCGCGCCACTTCGATCAGCTGCGGCGCATTCATCATGCTGTCGGCGAGCTTTTTAATTTCACCGGAAAACGTGGCCGAGAACATCATGTTCTGCCGCTGCGTCGGCAGCAGCGCGATAATGCGGCGCAAATCCGGCATGAAACCCATATCCAGCATACGGTCAGCCTCGTCCAGAATCAGCATCTGCACCATAGACAGGTTAACTGTCTTGTTTTGCACATGGTCGAGCAAGCGCCCAGGCGTGGCGACCAGAATATCCACGCCATTACGCAAGACTGCAATTTGCGCGTTCATGTTGACGCCGCCATACACCACGGTAGTCCGCAGCGGCAGGTATTTACCGTAGGTGTGAACACTTTCTTCCACCTGCATCGCCAACTCGCGGGTAGGCGTAAGGATCAGCGCACGCACCGGGTGACGCGCAGGGGAGGGGCTGGAGGTTGCGAACGGTGCCAATCGGCTCAGCATCGGCAAGGTAAACCCGGCGGTCTTGCCGGTGCCGGTTTGTGCGCCGGCCATCACATCGCAGCCGGTCAGTGCCACCGGAATAACTTGTGCCTGGACTGGCGTTGGTTCGGTGTAGCCGCACTCTTCTACAGCGCGGAGTATCTCAGGCACCAGGCCGAGATCGGAAAAAGCCATGCGTATTGCTCCTGATAAATCAAGCGCTTATTGTACAGTATTGCGCTGTTCCAGTCAGCGCAAGACAGGCGTGGCGGGTTTGATCGAAAATACTGCCAGCAAGCCAAGCAATGCATAGCCTGCACCTGCCATGCATACCGCTAGCCAGCCACCGTGATGCAGGGCATAGCCGCCCAGCATCGAACCGCTTGCACCACCGAGAAAATACACCACCATATACACCGCGTTCAGCCGGTTGCGTAGATCAGGATGCAGCGCGTAGATGCGAGTCTGGTTGGATAGATGACTGGCCTGCACCCCGACGTCGAGCAGTACCACACCCAGCGCCAACACCCCTAATGCGCTACCGCCGTGCCAGGCCATCACGCCGAACGACAGCAGGACCAGCAACAGCGCCCCGCCATTCAATCGTTGCGTTGAGACACGGTCAGCCAACCGACCTGCCAACGGCGCAATCAACGCGCCAGTCAAACCAATCAAACCAAACAGCCCGGCGACCACGCTGCCAGACGGCGGCGACAGTTGGGACAAATGCAAGGCCAGCGTTGTCCAGAACAGACTGAAAGCGGCAAAACCGCACGCACCAATCAGCGCATGACGACGCAGCACCGGCTCGGTACGCAGCAATTCGACCAGCGACGCCAGCAAGCGCCGATAGGCAATCGGCTGCGCCGCGACCAGCCGTGGCAGATTGCGTTGCAGCAACAAAGCCAATACCAGCATCACCACAATCGCCAGCAGATAGATACTGCGCCAGCCAGCCACCGCGCTAATCAGCCCGCTCAAGGTGCGCGAAAGCAAAATGCCAACGAGCAACCCGCTCATCACGATGCCAACACTGCGGCCACGCGACTCGGGTACCGCCAGATGCGCGGCAAACGGCACTGCCAATTGAGGTGCGACGCTGCTCATCCCCAGCAAAAAGCTGGCACCAATCAGCACGTTCAGGCTCGGTGCCAATGCAACCGCCAGCAGCATCAGCGCACTGCACAAAGTCGCCAGCACCAACAGGCGACGACGCTCAAGGCTGTCGCCCAGCGGCACCAGCAACAACAACCCGCTGGCATAACCAAGCTGGGTCGCAGTCGGCACAGCGCTCACCGCCGCTGCCGTGGCGTGCAGACTGCGGGCAATATCCGCCAGCAACGGTTGGCTGTAATACAGATTGGCGACCGTGGCACCCGCCGCCACTGCGAGCAAGCCGGTTAATCGGGGTGTTAGGGTCGCAGCAGCGGACATGCATTCAGCGAACGCGTAATTCGCGCCAGTCAAAGCCGTCTTCCTGCGTGGCATGCGCAAAGCCATCCGGCATATTGCCCAGCACCGCCGCCAGCGCCTGCAACGCCAGCTGCGGCGTGTTGTTGTGTTTGGAGAGGTGTGCCGCGATCAAATGTTGCAAACGGCTGTTGTCCAGACGGCTGAGCAAATGCGCTGCCGCGTGATTGTCGAGGTGGCCGAATTGACCGGCGATACGGCGTTTCAAGCCCGGTGGATAAGCGCTGCCCTGGAGCAGGCTGGCATCGTGATTACATTCCAGCACCAACCCATCGCAGCGCGTCAGCATCGCTTCAATGTGCGGGGTGGTGGCCCCCACATCAGTCAGCAAGCCAAGCCGGTACGCGCCATCGCTGAATACAAACTGCACCGGCTCGCGCGCGTCATGCGGCACCGGAAACGGGTGGATTTCAATGTCGCCAATGGCAAACGCAGTGTGGCTGTCGAATTCGCGCACCGCCGGGAGTTTGTCACACTGGTTGCGAAACACCGTCAAGGTGCCGCGCGTGAGCCAGACCGGAATACCGTATTTGCGCGCAAACACAGCCGCACCCCCGATGTGGTCGCCGTGTTCGTGGGTAATGACAATCGCGTCAATCGCATCAGGCATCAGCCCTTTGCAGGCGAGGCGTCGCACCGTCTCGCGCAGGCCAAAACCGCAATCGACCATGACGCGCGTTGCCCCCACTTCGACCACCAGTGCATTGCCCTCGCTGCCGCTGCCGAGCGAGGCAAAACGCATTACTTCAACTGTTCGAGCAGGAGCTGATTGATCTTGTTTGATGTGTCTGCTGGCGCGGGGGTGCCCTTGTTGGTCATAACACGTACTTCGCTGGCGTTCGCGGCGGCATTTTCAGACACTTCGATCTGATATTTATCGCCATTGGCAGCGGGCTTGCTGCTGCGCCAAAAAGCCATCTTGCTCAAAAACCCGGTGTCTTTCTTGGTTTCCACATCCTGTTTCTGATCAATGTAGCGCACGTAGTACACGCCTTTGGAACGGTCGCGGTCTTCCACCGTGAAACCGACCCGATCCAGCGCCAGACCGACACGCCGCCAGGCCCGATCAAACGGATCGCTGACAATCAGCAGCGGCGCGCCATTGCTGGCTTTGCCAAGCCTGGCACGTTCGACCGTGCTTTGCTCAGACAGCAAGGCCTTGGCACGGGCTTTTTCAACGCCAAAGCGCTCCATCAGGCGGCTCAGCATCTCGGCTTCCAGACCGGGATCGGCCGGACGTGGCTGCCACACGGTGCGTTTGTTGCTCTCGCTGCCTTCGTAAACTTCGACCATGCCGCGATGGCTGATGTAAATTTCGGTTTCGCCGGGAGGATTGGTGGTGCGCTCCAGCCGGGTACGAAATTTGTCGCGCTCGGGCGTGGAATAAAGGCTGTCCAGCACCTTGCCCAAAGTGTTGCGAATAATATCCTGTGGAATCTTAGCGCGGTTTTCTGCCCAGTCGGTTTCCATCACGCCAGCTTGTGGGTCTTCCTTATTGATCAGAAAACCGTTGTCCTGCCAGAATTCTTTTACAATCGGCCAGACCTTTTCCGGCGGCAGGTTCACCACCAACCAACGCTCGCTGCCGGCACGCACAACGCGCACATTGTCTTCGGTCGGCAGAATTTCGCTCTTGCCCGTGCTGACTTTGTCACCGCGTTCGGCGTTGTAGGCCGAATACGTCGCCGTACCACGCGGGTTGACATCCGAAACTTGATAGCGACCGTCACTGGCCGGCGTAGTCAAATCCGGCGGCACTTCCAGTGTGGGCACTGTTCCGGCCGATTTGTAATCAATTTTTTTGGTTTCCATGATGCCCAGGCTGCTGCAACCGGCCACCGACAGCACCAGTCCGGCGCTGATTGAAGCCAAGCCTAATTTACTGCGATTCATCATTGCACTATCCTCAAAAGACTACAGGGCGTTAGCCCGAAATGCATTAAAGCGCGCCTGCCTGACGCATGGCCAGACGCAAGATTTCATGGTGTTCCAACGACAACGGGGTAAGCGGCAAACGGATGCCCGCACCGATCAGGCCCATCGCGGCCATGGCCCATTTCACCGGGATCGGGTTGGTTTCGACAAACAGCTTGCGGTGCAAGCCAAACAGCTGCTGATTGAGTTCGCGGCCGCGCGTCAGTTCCCCAGCAAATGCTGCAGTGCACATTTCATGCATGGCGCGCGGCGCGATGTTCGCAGTGACTGAAATCACCCCGTGCCCGCCCAGCAGCATGAACGCCAGCGCGCTCGCGTCGTCGCCGGTGTACAAGGCGAAATCGGCGGGTGCGCGCAGGATCAGATCAGTGGCGCGCTCGATGCTGCCGGTGGCGTCCTTGAGACCAACGATGCCAGGCACCGCTGCCAGCCGCAGCACGGTATCGTTGCTGATGTCGCTGACCGTGCGGCCGGGTACGTTATACAGGATCAGCGGCAGGTCTTC
>DMQT01000247.1:1570-3693 GCA_003455595.1 Betaproteobacteria bacterium | reverse complement strand
GCTTGCTCGACGACCGTACGAATCAACGCGCAATGCTCGTCGTAATTGACCGTGGGCGATTCGCCCGTGGTGCCAACCACCACCAGACCGTCGCTGCCCTCGGCGACGTGCCAGTCTACCAGCGCGCGCAGACGCGGAAGATCAAGGCTGCCATCGTCGTGCATCGGCGTCACAATGGCCACCAAACTGCCTTTTAACATGCGTTTACCCGCTGCGATTTAAATCGGAGCAGTTTACCCGATAACACCGCCACCGGAAACCAGCGCCCTGTATTGCCTGTACGAAACCGGGCGTTGGCGGCCACGCTCGGCACCGGCTCTAGTACAATGCGGCAAACAAGGATGAAGCATGACCAACAACACACTGAAATTTCTGGTGGTGGACGATTTTTCCAGCATGCGCAGGATGTTGCGCAGCCTGCTCAAGGAACTGGGCTATCGCGATAGTGACGAGGCCGAGGACGGCGTCGCCGAGGAACTCGAGGCGCTCGTTGTGCGGCAACCCGCCGTGCTCGTAGGCGAAGGAGCGGTGCGTCAGCGCACGCTGCAACAGCGCGGCGTCGAGAGTGACGCCGAGCGCGCTTGCCAGGCCGTTCTGATCGGCGGGCTCGGTGGTGGCAGGGACGCGCGACATCACGCAGTCAGACCGCCAGGACCTGCTTGCCGGCGTACTGGCCGCAGTTCGGACAGATTGTGTGCTGGAGCCGGGGACGCTTGCAGTTCGGGCATGGCTGCAGGTTGGGCAGGTGCANNTGCTGACCTCGTTCGCCGACGAGGAGGCGCTCTTCGCCTCGATCATGGCCGGCGCCAGCGGCTACGTGCTCAAACCGTTTACCCTGGAGTCGTTGGGCGCGGCACTAAACGCGATACTGCCATCGACTTAAGCCAGCTCCGGCGTCATCACTGCACGCACAATGATCTGCTGGGTTTCCTGCCGCACTCGATTGGTCAGCCACCACAGTCCGCCTTTCTTGATACACAAATCCGCTTCCGCTCCGCACATCAGCAGCGACGCAACCTGCCCCAGGCTGGGCTGATGCCCGACCACCACCACGGTGCCGCCTGCATCCGGCCAGCCGCTCGCCAGCACCACGCTCATGGCATCGGTGCCGGGCGCCAGTTTCTGGATGATCTCCAGCGGACGCCCCAGCGCCGCTGCGGTTTGCATGGCGCGCTTGGCCGGGCTGACCAGAATGCGCGCATCCTTGGGCAGACGCGCATTGAGCCAGTCCGCCATCTGCGCTGCCTGCTTCAGGCCTTTAGCAGTCAGTTCACGCGTCATGTCGGGCATGCCATCCACCGCATCGGCATGACGCCACACGATTAAATCCATATCAACTTCCAAAAAGTGCGCCATACTAATCCTCCAATATGACAATTATGCGCGCCGACGCCAAAATGCCTTGGCAGCATCCACACCACCCCAGGCAGACGCCAACTGCGCCAGCAAATGGGGGGTCTGCGCTGCGCACCAGCCCTGTACCAGGCCGCACGCCCAGGCGTGACGCGGGCGCAAGTCCTGCAGGCAGCGCTGCGCGACCGACAGATCGTTCAAATCACCGAGCTGCTGCTGCACCGATGTCAATGCTGCCAGATACGCCCGACTCGCCCGCTGCGGGTAAATCTCCGCCACAAACGCGAGCAGGTAGCGTTGTTTCTTGGCCGCAATGCGCAGGCGGTGCCGCGCTGCGTCTGACAGGGTGGCCAAACCGTCGCCCCTGCGCAACAGCTGGCGATGCTGCTTCGCCATCAGGTCATGTGCCTGGGCCATCAGTGTGTCCATGCGGGGTTTAGGCGCAGCGACCAGGCTGGCTTGTTGGCACGACAACAGCGCACGCCCGACCAGCAGCAAAAATTGGCCAAACCGAGCTGATCCCAGCGCTGCATTCAGGTCTGCATGCGCGGCGCGGCGAACCGGCTGTATGGCACGCATGAGGCGGTCGAGCGCAGCATCCGGTGACACTGCCTGAAGCGCGGGCAAGGTGTGCGTCAACAGCACATCCCAGTCGCGCGCCGGGCTGGTGGTGTCGAGCGCCCAGCGTAATTCAGTGCGCAGCGCGGCCAGTGCCGGGCAATGCAGGTTAAAACGCAGCGCCGCGTCCATGCGCCGCAGTGCGACGCGCA
>DMQT01000247.1:554-1471 GCA_003455595.1 Betaproteobacteria bacterium | reverse complement strand
GCCGTGACCGACATATCAGCGCGCAAGCCTGCCGGAGCGGCTTTAATCGGCGACGCCAGCTGGCCGAGAAACAGCGCATAACCGCGTTCAGCCTTGCTCACCGGGTCGGGACGCAACGGAATTGTTTCAGCCAGCGCCAGCGCCAGGTCGAATAAGGCCAGCGCAGTGCCCGATTTCAGCTCCAGCTCCAGTTCGCAAATCACCTCGCTGTGGGCGCCACTGCGCACCTCACCCTGATCCAGCGCGACTTCAATCTGTGCGTCGCCCCACTGCACCTGCCAAGTGGTACGCCAGAAGCGCGTCTCGAACACCGGCACCAGTTTTGCCGGCCGCGCAGGGGTGAGCAGCGCCCCCACTGCAGGCGCGTCGAACAAGGCCGGATTGACCGTCGCATCCGGCACCACCGCTTCCCATTCCGGTCGCTGATGCAGGCCGCCGGTTGCGCCGCCGCCGATTTTCATCGTTTGTACCCATTGCCGCCCGACCCGGCGCACGCGCAACGCCGCGTGGTGGCGCATCAACGCCAGTTTGGGCGTGTCATGGTAAACACTCAGCAAATTGCGCCGTAACGGCGTGCCCGCAGCCAACAATAGAGGGTGGCGTTTGAGCGCGGCGACGTGCGCAGGTGCCAGCGCCAGCTTGAGTTCGACTTCGGTTGTCATATTGTTGTCATGCAATTGCCATATAAAGACGTCTGGCGCGCTGTCTACGCCCCAATCACTCATATTAGCTTTATTTGCTACCATAGCCGCCATGACGACAGCCTCCACCGAACATTTTCTGAATCGCGAACTCAGCTTGCTGGCTTTTAACGAGCGGGTACTGGCACAAGCCGAAGACCCGGCCATGCCGTTGCTGGAACGGCTCAAATTCATCTGCATCGTCAGCAGCAATCTGGACGAATTCTTTGAAGTACG
>DMQT01000247.1:0-310 GCA_003455595.1 Betaproteobacteria bacterium | reverse complement strand
CAGGCCGAGTGGATCCGCGCTTATTTTTTCCGCGAATTGATGCCGGTGTTGACACCCATCGGTCTCGATCCGGCGCACCCGTTCCCGCGCGTGCTCAACAAAAGCCTGAACTTTGCCGTCGAACTGTCCGGGCGCGATGCGTTTGGGCGTAATTCCGGCGCAGCGGTGGTGCAGGCGCCGCGCTCGCTACCGCGCGTCATTCGCATGCCCGAAGCGATTGCCGGGTGTGAATACGGCTTCGTATTTTTATCGTCCATCCTGCACGCGCATGTCGATGAGCTGTTCTCGGGCATGACGGTGCAGGGCTGTT
>DMQT01000074.1:11968-15093 GCA_003455595.1 Betaproteobacteria bacterium | reverse complement strand
GGTAGTGGCTGAGCACAGTACGCAGCAAAACCCGCGAGGCGGTGAAGTGCTGGGCGGCGACGGGGTTGCCATAAGCCGCTCCACGCTGGCACTCGCTGGCGTCGAGGCAATCTTTGGGTACGTCTTGCGGGAGCCGGACTGCGAGGTATTCGGCCCCGCCTGCCAGCTTCGGCAGGGTTTCCGGGGTGAGGCCGAAATGCGCGAGCAGCGCCGCATTATCCATCATCAAGCGGCTTCTTTCTGCGCCGGGGCACCGACCCAGTGGGTGTCTTGCGGCAGGGTTTCGCCTTTCATCATCAGCGACAGCGCGCCCAGGCTGGAGCCTGGTTCCATCACGGTATCGTAGAGTACAACACCGCTCTCGCCCACGGCGCACCCATCGCCCACACGCACGTGGGACATTTTCATGATGCGGTCTTCGAACAGGTGTGTTTGCAGCGATACATCATGCGAGATGATGGCGTCGTTGCCGATGTGCACTAGGTCGAATTCGGTGAAGAAGGTGGTAGCGATGAAGGCGCGCTTGCCGACCTTGACGCCGAACAGGCGCAGTATCCAGCCTGCAAACGGGGTGCCCAGCAGCGGCGTGATCAACAACGGCGCGGCGGTATTTTCATACAGCCCGGTGACGAACTCGGCGCGCCGCACGAAGTGGCTCCACAGCGCTTCCACCCGCGGCTTGTAGGCGCCCACCATGAGCCATTTGACCGCGGCGGCAAACAGCGTGACGGCGACTACGACGGCGATCGACACCAGCGGCAGCAGCGCCAGCACGATGGGCAGATCGTAGGTGTCATCCAGCCAGTCCTGAGCTTGCAGCACCACGGCGACGGCACCGAAGGACAGCGCGGCAGGCAGGATAATCCGCAGCAGCTCGTAGCCATAACGCATGGCGACCTGGCGACGGCTGGGGCGATAGGTATCGGTTTCGCTAAAGCCTTCCACTATTTGCCGGCGCGGCAGGAAGAAACTCGGCAGCCCCACCCAGGCGCTGCCCGCAGGCATGGACTGGCGCGGCGGCGTGGACAGCACGCCGATCAGGCAGCCATCCGGCACCGTCGCGCCTACCGGCAGCGCGGCGGCATTGCCGATGAAGGCGCGTGCGCCGACCCGTACCGGCTGCAGCGTGACGTGGCCATGGTGCACGCGCGCCGCGCCGACCGAAACCTGATCGGCGAGGAAGGTTTCCTCGCCGATTTCGAGCAGGTCGGGGGTGATATTGGAGACGGTGGAGATTTCTGCGCGCGCGCCGATCTTGGCACCCAGCATGCGCAGGAACGGCGGCAGATAGAGCGTGGCATACAGCGCCTGATTGAACAGCAGGCTGGTTTCGGCAAGCTTGTCCACCAGCCATTTGCGCAAATAAAAGGCGGATTCGACCGGATACACGCCGGCCTCCAGCTTGGGCAGGATCAGGCGCTTTAGCGCCACCACCAGTGCCGACAGGCTGACCACATACAGCAAACCTGCCGGCAGCAGCGCGATGAGATAACCGCCCAGCCCGGCCTGATGCTCCAGATACAGGATTAACGTCAGTCCCGGCACAATCGCCAGTGCGGGGACCAGCGGCAACACGGCGAAAGCGGCAATCCAGTAGCTGACCAGCAAGGCCCAGCCTGGCAGCGGCATGGCGGCGCGTGCCTGAGTGCCATTCAGCAGCGTGGCGGACAGCCCGGCCGGACGCGCGGGCCNNGTTTGGCGGCGCGTGCCTGCGTGCCATTCAGCAGCGCAGCTGCTCGCCCGGCCGGACGCGCGGGTGAGCCGTCCCACGCCTCATTGGCGGGAATCATCGCCCCGGCAGGCAGCAGCGATTTTTCCAGCAGAGCGGCATTGGCGCCGATCTGCGTATGGATGCCGACCACGGCCTGGCTGCCGACGTGACTGCCTGCGCCCAGCGCGATCGAACCCAGTTCCAGCCGCCCGTCGCGTACGCTATAACCCAGCAACTGCGCGTTGTGGTTGACGCTGGCATTGGTGCCGATGTCCAGCATGTCGAAGGCGACGATGTGCTGCGTACCGATGTGGCTGTGTTTCCCAATCCTGGCACCCATCAGACGCAGATACAGAGACATCAACGGGGAACCGGCGATCAGGTGCAGCGGCACCAGCGCGGCCACCCGCCCTGCCAGCCAGAAACGGAAATAATAGCTGCCCCACAATGGATAGCTGCCCGCCCGGTAACGGCCTATGACCAGCCATTTCACCGCCGCTGCCAGCAGAATGGTGAGCACGGGATAGGTCAACGCGATGAGGCTCACAGTACTCAGCAGGCCGATCGTCTGCATCAGCCCGTCTTCGGTAAGGATGATGCCACCCACTGCGGCCAGCATCAGCGCAGGCAGGAAAAACAATAAATACAAGGCAAACGCCTGACCGGTACCGGTCAGAAAATAACGCATGTTACGCAGCCAGATGGGGACAGCCGCATGTACGGGTGGCAATACGCTGACGGGCGGGCGCGCCTTGGCCAGATAGTGCGCCAGGCGTTGCACGGTGGGATGGGTGTAAAGATCGGACAGACTGACGTGCGTCATGCCAGGTTGTTTACGCAGCTGCGACACGGCGAGCGCGGCGAATAGCGAATGACCACCCAGGTCGAGGAAAAAATCATCCACGACAGACACCTGCGCCAATCCGAGCACCTCGCCCCAGACGCTGGCAATGGTGGTTTCCAATTCGCCCTGCGGCGCGATAGTTTCGCCGCTGGCGATCAGCCGGTGAAAGCCGGGCTTGGGCAACGCGCTGCGGTTGATCTTGCCGCTGGACAGCGTGGGCAACTCGCCGATCATCTCGAAATACGCCGGGATCATGTAGGCAGGCAAGTCCTGACGCAGCAGCCCGGCCACACGCTTTTGATCGATCCCCTCGCTGGTCTTGGGCACGATGTAGGCAACCAGTTCTTCGATGCCGTCATCCTGTTTGGCCACGGTCACGGCAGCGGCCTGGATGTCGGGCGCGCGCAACAGCACCGATTCAATCTCGCCCAGCTCGATGCGGTAGCCGCGCAGCTTCACCTGCAGGTCGGCACGTCCCAGGTATTCGATTTCGCCGTCCTGATTGAGTCGTCCCAGGTCACCAGTGCGGTAAAGCCGCTCCGGTTCCAGCGCCAACGGATTGGACAGAAA
>DMQT01000074.1:0-11830 GCA_003455595.1 Betaproteobacteria bacterium | reverse complement strand
ACCAGATGCGGCGGGCAGGCTTCGCCGCCGACGTTGATAAAGCGCAGCGTGGGGATGTCCTTGTCGATCAACGATAGCAGCGTCGGTACGGTACATAGCACGGTCACCTGCTGCCTGTTGAGAAAATCCGCCAGCCGATCGCCCAGTGAGGCTTCCTTGTCGGCCGGGCCGGCAATCAGCGTGGCACCGGCGTTGAAAGTCGTCCAGATTTCCTCAATGGAAAAATCAAAGGAAATCGACAAACCTTGATACACGCGGTCTTGCGGCACAATGCCGTAAATGTCGGTAGCCACCTGGATGAAATTCACCGCACTACGGTGTTCGACCTCTACCCCTTTGGGTTTGCCGGTGGAGCCCGAGGTATAAATGATGTAGCACAGCCTGCGCTCCGGGTGATCCGAAAACGGACTGGGCGGACGCGTGACAGGTAGCGCCTGCAGGCGCTCGGCCTCTGCATCCACCAGCAGGTGGGCACACGGCAGGTCGCCCAGCACTGGTGCATAACGCGCGTGGCTCACCAGCAGGCTGAACCCGGCATCCTCTGCGATATAGGCTATGCGCTCCGCCGGGAAGCTGGCGTCCAGCGGCACGTAGGCGGCACCCAGCTTGAGGATGGCCATCACCGTGGTATAGGTTTCCAGCGAGCGATCCAACAATACGCCCACTTTGTCGTCCGCTGCCACACCCGCACTGCGCAGGCGCCAGGCCATGCGGTTGGCAAGGCCGTCCAACGCCTGATACGTGTAGTGCTCCCCGGCGCACACCAGCGCAAGGCGTTCGGGTGTGGCATCTACGGTGTTTTCAAATAACTGGTGCAGGCAATCGGTAGACTGGGGATGCGACTGTTCGGCGTGATTGTTGTGAGTGTGCAGGGACTGCGGCATTATTTCCTGATACCTGGGATTGATGTGGCATGGCAATTAACGCGCCAGCACATAAAAAGTTTACAACAGGCTGTTTATGCAGGATTTTGCGTATCGCTGCGTATCATCACCGAGGTGCCGACTGGCACACGCTCGAACAGATCCGCCACGTCGACATTGCGCATGCGAATACAGCCATGCGAATTGGGTACGCCCATCGGTTCGCTATCGGGCGTGCCATGGATGTAGATATAGCGGCGCATGCTGTCAACATCGCCCAGGCGGTTGACCCCCGGTTCGGTGCCTGACAGCCACAGAATGCGGGTCAGAATCCAGTCGCGTCCGGGGAATGCGGCACTCAATTCAGGCGACCAGATTTCACCGGTGGCGCGGCGTCCGACAAATACACTGCCGTGCGGCAGATCTGCGCCGATTTTGGCACGCACAATGTGCGCACCGCGCGGTGTTTGATAACTCCCGCACTGCTCCCCTACCCCGTTGGCTGCGGTGGAAATCCGATAACGCTGAATCAGTGCGCCCTGTTCATCCAGCAAGTCCAGCGTTTGATCGGCAACAGAAATATCGATTTTCATGTCACGCTCTGCCCTGTTTTATGAGTTGCCTGCGCTCGGCAAAGAACGCCGACAACAGCGCGCCGCATTCTTCAGCCAGCACGCCACCGCTGAGTTCGGTATGGTGATTCAGGCGCGCCTCGTCGAACAGATTCAGCACGCTGCCTGCCGCGCCGGTCTTGGCATCGGCCGCGCCATACACTACCCGCGCCACGCGTGCGTGCAGGATCGCCCCGGCGCACATGCTGCACGGCTCCAGCGTGACATACAGCGTGACGCCGGGCAGCCGGTAGTTTTGCAGGGTTTGCGCGGCATCGCGCAACGCCATCATTTCGGCGTGCGCGGAAGGATCATGGCGCGAAATCGGCGCGTTGAATCCACGCCCGACGATGTCGCCATCGTGCACCACCACCGCACCCACAGGTACCTCGCCTGCGCGCCAGGCTTGCTGTGCCAGCACCAGCGCCTCGCGCATGTAAAATTCGTCATTCATCGGCGCATGATAACGGGTAGCAGCTGATTTTGCCCATGGAAACGTGTCAATATCAGGTGGCGTCGAGCGACTCAAGCTTGAACTTGGTCTTTACCTGACTATCGGCTATGGTACAAAAAACTCACCCTGCTCTGCTCCGGAGGCAACATGCCAGCCCATGATGCGGCCACACCCGTCCGAACGCTTGTGTACCGGCGTCACGCCTGGCCGGTGCGGCTGATGCACTGGATCAACGTGCTGGCGTTTATCCTGCTGTTGATGAGCGGCTTGCAAATCTTCAATGCGCACCCGGCGCTGAACTGGGGTTTGTCCTCCTACAACGCTCATCCACCCATCCTGCAAATGAACGCACGCATGGATGAGCAGGGCAAGCCTATCGGTGTGACGCGGGTTTTCGGTCACGAATTCAATACCACCGGCGTGCTGGGACTGTCGGCAGGGATGGATGGCCAGCCGACTGAGCGCGGCTTCCCGGCGTGGATCACCCTGCCGGGAGAACAATGGCTGTCGATGGCGCGACGCTGGCATTTCTTTTTTGCCTGGGTACTGGTCATCAACGGCCTGGCCTACCTCATCTACACGTTGCTCAGCCGCCATCTGACGCGCGACCTCACCCCAACCCGCACCGACTGGCGCAGCATCGGACAATCAATCAAGGACCATTTGCGCTTTAAACACGCCCGCGGCGAAGCCGCCCAGCGTTACAACATCCTGCAAAAACTCGCCTATCTGAGCGTGATCTTCATTCTGTTTCCATTACTGATCTTGATGGGCTGGGGCATGTCGCCGAGCCTGGACAGCATTTTCTCCGGTTGGGTCGGGCTGTTTGGCGGTCGCCAGTCGGCACGTACCATCCACTTTATCGTGGCGTGGCTGCTGGTCGCATTTGTCTTCATCCATGTGTTCGAAGTCATCATCAACGGGCTGTGGAACAACCTGCGTTCGATGATTACCGGACGCTATAAAATTGAAGCCGTGGAGAATGAACATGACTAAGCCCGTTTCCAGCCGTCGCCGTTTTTTGCTGCGCGCAATGGGCTTCGGCAGCGCGCTATTCTTGTCCGGCTGCGATCGTCTATCACGTTCCGAGTGGTTTCCCAAAGTGCTGGACAGTGCGGAAAAGCTCACCCTCGCTACACAACGTCTGGTGATGCCGCGCAAAGCCATGGCGCAAGAATTCACTGCAGCCGACCTGTCGCACGAGTTTCGCAGCAACGGCACCAACAACCCCGACAATCCGGCCTATCAAGCGCTGGCTGCCAATGATTTCGTCGACTACCGATTGCAGATTGGCGGCTTGGTCGCGCACCCAACAAGCTACTCACTTGATGATCTAATGGCGCTGCCCAGCCGCACGCAGATTACCCGGCACGATTGCGTCGAAGGCTGGAGCGCCATTGGCAAGTGGAAAGGCGCGCAACTGAGCCGGGTGCTGGAACAGGTCAAACCGCTGCCTTCGGCAAAATACGTGGTGTTTTACTGCGCCGACCCGATGGACGCCATCGGCACACGTTATTACGAAAGCATTGATATGGAGGATGCGTGGCACCCGCAAACCCTGTTAGCTTACGAATTAAACGATGAACCCCTGCCGATCGACAATGGCGCGCCGATACGGGTGCGCATGGAGCGCCAGCTGGGCTACAAAATGGCCAAATACATCATGCAGATACAGCTGGTTGACCGGTTTGACAACATCGCTGGCGGCAAAGGCGGCTACTGGGAAGATCAAGGCTATGAGTGGTATGCGGGTATCTGACCGAACTGCTCAATGTCAATCAAACAGCTGCGCATCAGCCAGTAATACCCCGAGTTTGTCCTTGGCCGATAGTTGCGCTTCGCCGATCACAGGCCACACGATGCCGATGGCCGGATCATCCCATGCTATGCAGCGCTCAAACGCCGGTGCCCAGTAATCGGTGGTTTTGTACAAGAATTCTGCACTGTCCGACAGCGTCACAAAGCCATGCGCAAAGCCAGGCGGCACCCACATCTGCTTTTTATTATCAGCGGACAGTATCACGCCCACCCATTGCCCGAACGTCGGCGAGTGTTTGCGGATATCCACCGCCACGTCAAACACCTCGCCCTGCACCACGCGCACCAGTTTGCCCTGCGGCTGTTGAATCTGATAATGCAGGCCACGCAGCACGTCTTTGGCGGAGCGCGAGTGGTTGTCCTGCACGAAGCTGACCGATTGGCCGACGGCCTGTTCGAATTGGCGCTGGTTGTAACTTTCAAAAAAGAAACCGCGTTCATCGCCGAACACTTTGGGCTCGAACAGAATGACGTCGGGAATGGATAGCGGTGTCGCATTCATCGGCTCAAATCCTCTGGTTAACGAATATCGGCTTTTAAAATGCGCTGCAGGTATTGCCCGTAGCCATTTTTCGAAAGCGGTTTGGCAAGCTGCTCAATCTGCGCATCACTGATCCACTTCTGCCGCCAGGCAATTTCTTCCGGGCACGCGACTTTCAGCCCTTGGCGATTTTCGATGGTAGCGATGAATTGTCCGGCTTCAAGCAGCGATTCGTGCGTGCCTGTGTCGAGCCAGGCATAGCCGCGCCCCATGATCTCGACGCTGAGTTCACCTTTGTCCAGATACAGGCGGTTGAGATCGGTGATTTCCAGCTCACCGCGGGGCGAGGGCTTGAGATTCTTCGCCAGCTCGACCACTTGATTGTCGTAAAAATACAGCCCGGTCACCGCGTAGCTGGATTTTGGCTGCTTGGGTTTCTCTTCCAGCGACAGCACTTTGCCACTGGCGTCGAACTCGGCCACGCCATAACGCTCGGGGTCTTGCACATGGTAGGCAAACACGCTGGCACCCTGGCTGCGCAGCATGGCGCTGCCCAACAATTCATGAAAATCGTGGCCGTAGAACAGGTTGTCACCCAGCACCAGCGCACACGGATCGTTGCCGATGAACGACTCGCCAATGATGAACGCCTGCGCCAGGCCGTCGGGTGAAGGCTGCACTGCGTATTGCAGGTTCAAGCCCCACTGCGCGCCATTACCCAGCAGTTGCTCAAAGCGCGGCGTATCCTGCGGCGTCGAGATAATTAGAATATCGCGTATCCCGGCCAGCATCAGCGTGCTCAACGGGTAGTAAATCATTGGCTTGTCATACACCGGCAGCAATTGCTTGCTGATGGCGAGGGTGGCCGGGTGCAGTCGGGTGCCGGAGCCGCCGGCTAGGATGATGCCTTTGCGTTGTGTCATGGTATTCACTATTTGATTAAAGAATTTCGGTCAGCATGCGCGCCACGCCCTGCTGCCAATTGGGCAGCGTCAAACCAAAGGCGGCTTGCAGCTTGTGCGTATCAAGACGCGAGTTATGCGGGCGCGTAGCCGGTGTGGGAAACGCGCTGGTGGGCACGGAATCGATATTCTCCGGCGTGGTTTTGAGCGTCACCCCGACACGCGCCGCATGCTCAATTACAAAGTGCGCATAACCATGCCAGGTAGTTTCGCCCGCCGCCACCAGATGATATAGTCCCGCCAGTTGCGGCTGTGCGACGGCACTACGAATCGCGTGCGCAGTCACGTCGGCCAGCAAATCCGCCCCGGTGGGCGCGCCGAACTGATCGTTGATAACCGTCAGCCGCTCGCGCGCTTGAGCCAGCCGCAGCATGGTCTTGGCGAAATTGCCACCGCGTGCCGCATACACCCAACTGGTGCGAAAAATCAGGTACTTTTCACACGCTGCCGCGATGCGCTGCTCGCCTTCCAGCTTGGTGCGGCCATACACGCTCAACGGGCCGATTGCGTCGGTTTCCAGCCAGGGCTGGTCGCCGCTGCCGTCGAATACATAATCAGTTGAATACTGCACCAGCCACGCGCCGCAACGCTGCGCCGCCTCGGCCAGCACACCCGGTGCCAGCGCATTCACCGTGCGCGCCAAATCCAGCTCGCTTTCAGCCTTGTCCACCGCCGTGTGCGCGGCAGCGTTGACGATCACATCCGGCTTGATGGCCGCCACCGTAGCGGCCAGCCCGGCGAGATCAGTGAGATCGCCGCAGTAAATCGTGCTGCGTGAATCCAGCGCGATGACCTCGCCCAAGGGCGCCAGGCTGCGTTGCAGCTCCCAGCCGACCTGGCCGTTTTTGCCCAACAATAATATCTTCTTCATGCACGCTGGCTGTAGTTGGTTTCCACCCAGTCGCGATACGCCCCTGACTGCACCGTGCTCACCCACGCCTCATTCTCCAGATACCACTGCACGGTTTTACGGATGCCTGTGGCAAAGGTTTCTGCCGGACGCCAGCCCAGTTCGCGTTCGATCTTGCTTGCATCAATGGCATAGCGACGATCATGGCCCAGGCGGTCAGCCACATACGTGATTTGCTCAATGTAAGGCTTGGAGTCGGCGCGCGGGCGTAATTCGTCTAGCAAACTACATACCGTTTTCACAATTTCGATATTCGGCATCTCGTTCCAGCCGCCGATGTTATACACCTCACCCGTTCGCCCCGCTTTCAGCACCCGTCGAATCGCGCTGCAATGGTCTTTCACATACAGCCAGTCACGGATCTGCATGCCGTCGCCGTACACTGGCAAAGACTTGTCGGCCAGCGCATTCACGATCATCAAAGGGATGAGCTTTTCGGGGAAGTGGAACGGGCCGTAGTTATTGGAGCAGTTGGTCGTCAGCACCGGCAGGCCGTAGGTGTGATGATATGCCCGCACCAGATGATCCGACGCCGCCTTGGATGCCGAATATGGGCTGTTAGGCTCATAGCGATGGGTTTCGGTGAAGGCAGGCTCATCCTTAGCCAGCGAGCCATACACCTCGTCGGTAGACACATGCAGGAAGCGGAAATCGGCTTTGTCGTCGCCGGTTAGCCCATTCCAGTGCGCGCGCACAGCTTCAAGCAAGCGAAAGGTGCCGACGATATTGGTCTGGATGAAATCTTCCGGGCCATGAATCGAGCGATCCACATGCGATTCCGCAGCGAAATTCACCACTGCACGCGGCGTGTGACGCTGGAGCAACTCAGCTACCAGAACACTGTCTCCAATATCGCCGTGCACGAAAGTGTGACGCGCATCGCCATCCAGGTTGGCGAGATTGGCACGATTACCTGCATAGGTGAGATTGTCGAGGCTGATGACCGGTTCGTCGCTTTGCGCTAGCCAGTCCAGGACAAAATTGGAGCCGATAAAACCTGCTGAACCGGTGACGAGAATCATATTGGGGCTCCTGCGTTAAAACGAAAATTGACTGCTAGACCTGAATGCCAACAGCTTCGCGTATAGCCGTTCTTCCCAAACTCTACCATTCCTGAAGAATTTTGCCATGTTGAATGTATTTATCCACGCAATATCAAGCGGAGGAGCCTGAAACTCGGAATTTCTGCGTAAAACCCAACAATTCAGCCTCACATTGCCAATCTGAATGGTGAATAGTGTGAAAACCAAGGCCGTAGCGGGTGAGTATGCTACTGAAAATGAGGTAATCAGAAATGATTTACGTGCTCTGATGATGCGTGACCGCTCCATGCAAAATAAGCTGCAAGAGCAAGCTGGGTTAGCCCATGATGCACTGAAAGTCGATCCGACGCGAACCGTGTTCCTGTTACCGTCGTATTCACACCAAGGCTAAACAGTTTTCGGCGCTCTGCATTTAGCGCTAGCTGTATCACCAGAGATTGCCCAGCGCAACACCATAAAAAAACGCCCGAATTACCATTGTGTAGTATGCCGGGCGATTGGAGAAAGCGCAGGGTTGAACTTGCCGCTTTTATTTTAGTTTCTTGATACCCATCACGCCAAGCAGGTATTTTTCATACAGCGGCTCGGTGGTACCTTTTTTCATTTTGCGAATGAAGTATTTCTCAAATGCGATCTTGGCCAGATGTACCCACTTGCCTTCCTTGTACCAGTTGACGTTGCGCGGTGGAATTTGCGGTAACGCCACAAACGCGGCACCGGTATCGCCGAAGTCAGCCAGGCAGATGGCGTTCCAGGTGGCTTTTTCGGTCGGTTCTTTGCCGTCCAGCGCGCTGCGGATATTGTGTGCGGTAGCCGTCACCATGGATTCGATCATGTAACCGGTTTTAGGCGCGCCGGTCGGAACCGGTGTGACTTCAACGGGCGGGATGGCAACACATACGCCGATCGAGTAGATATTCTGGAACTTGGGGTTGCGCTGGAACTGGTCAATCAGAATAAAGCCACGCGGATTGGTCAGACCTTCGATGCCGAATACGGCATCAACGCCTTTAAAAGCAGGCAACATCATCGAGTAGCTGAATGGCAGTTCGTGCTCCTTTTTAACGCTACCGTCATCGTTGTGCTCAGTCACAAACATTTTGCCGGCTTCGACTTTGGTGACTTTGGCATTGCAGATCCACTTGATGTGACGGTCACGCAGGCTGGATTCCAGCAAGCCTTTGGAGTCGCCCACGCCGCCCAGACCAAGGTGACCGACATAAGGCTCAGCGGTCACGAACGTCATCGGCACTTTGTCCCGAATTTTACGACGCTTGAGGTCGGTATCCATGATGAAGGCGTATTCGTAAGCCGGGCCATAACACGACGCCATTTGCACCGCGCCCACCACAATCGGACCGGGATTGGCGCAGAAACCATCCCATTCAGCCGAGGCTTTTTCAGCATGATCGATATGGCAGATCGAATGGGTGTGGCCTTGCGGGCCGAGGCCGGGCACTTCGTCAAATGCCAGCTTGGGGCCGGTGGCGATGACCAGATAATCGTAGTCAATGTTGCGGCCATCCATCAGCTCAACCTGATTTTTATCCGGGTGTACGCGTTTGGCACCGCAGTGGATGAAGTCGATATTCTTTTTCTTGAGGTAAGGTTCAAGTGGGAAAGCGATATCGTCGCGTGTACGCCACTTGACTCCCACCCACGGATTGGAAGGGACAAAGTGGAAAATGTCGGTGTCAGAAATGACGGTGACGGTGTCTTCCTTGCGCGCTACCTCGCGCATTTCGTAGGCCATGGGCATGCCGCCGATGCCTGCGCCGATGATGACGATATGTGCCATGTGTTTTTTCCTCTACGAGTTTTCAACATTTCGTTATTCAGCACCTTGCATAGTGCTGAGTACCGTTCTCTTTACCCAGAATAAGATAATGCATCTTTTATGCCAATTTATTAACTCATTGATTATAGTTAAATAATGCAAAATTTATCAAAAATATCCGCCCGGCTTGCCTGCCAGAATAACAATCCAGCGCGAACATACGCTATTCTGTCATGACATTTTGACAGAGGCAGTTCAAATGAATTCCCCACTCGCACCTGAATTGCAGTCATTGATCGATGTGCAGGAAAATCCATTTGTGCTGATTGACGAGCACTACCGCATCGTCGCCGCCAACCGGGCATATTGCACAAATTACGGCATGGATCAGCTGGAAGTCGTTGGCAAAACCTGCCATGAAGTGTCACATCGCTCTAATGTCCCATGCCATCAGAATGGCGAAGACTGCCCGCACCAGGCGGTGTTCCGTACCGGACAGCCGCATGAAGTGATCCACACCCACTTTGATCGCCACAATCGGCCGGAATATGCGCGCATAAAAGGTCACCCAATTCAGGGGATTGGCACACAACGCTATTTGGGCGAGGCAATTTATCATATCGCCGGCTCCGACGAACTGGACTGCGGCGACATGCGCATGGTGGGTAAATCGCCTGCTTTTCTGGCCTGCCTCGATCATCTGACTCGCGCTGCCGAATCTGAAGCGCCGATCCTGCTGCTGGGTGAAAGTGGCGTCGGCAAGGAGCTTGCTGCGCAATACATCCATCGCCGCTCCAGCCGCGCCAACAAACCGTTCATAGCAGTCAACTGCGCGTCGATTGCCGAAACCATGTTTGAAGATGAACTGTTCGGCCACGAGCGCGGCGCGTTCACCGGCTGTATCGGGCGCAAACAGGGCTTGTTCGAGCTGGCCGATGGCGGCACGCTGTTTTTGGACGAGGCCGGTGAAATCCCGCCGACCATGCAGGCTAAATTGCTACGCGTACTGGAGAGCGGCGAATTTCGTCGTCTGGGCGGCACTGAAACGCAGCATGCCGATGTGCGGCTGGTGTCTGCAACCAATCGCGATTTACTGGAAATGGCCGAAGCCAAGCATTTTCGACTGGATCTGTATTACCGAATCGCCGGTATCGACCTGCGTTTGCCGAATCTGAGCGAGCGCCGCAGCGACATTCCGGCGCTGGTGGAAACCATACTCAAGCGCATTACCCAGGCCGGCGCGCCACGTTGCAAGCTGACCGATGAAGCATTGGAAAAGCTCGTTAACCACAGCTTTCCGGGCAACGTACGAGAGTTGCGTAATATTCTGTTGAAGGCGGTGGCGATGAGCAGCCACGGCATTATTAGCGCTGCGCATATCCATCTTGGTGGCAATTCACCCATGCAAAGCCACGTGCAAATGCAGGATACGGACAGCAGTGATGCCAACCAGGCACCCAGTCAAACCGCGCAAGCTTCGAAAGGCCAATCCATGGCCGAACTGGAAGCGCGCCATATTGCCGATTTGCTCGCCCAGCATCAAGGTCATAGACGTAATGTGGCCGATGTGCTCGGGATCAGCGAACGCACCTTGTACCGCAAACTCAAAGTGTATGGTTTGGCGTGATTACCAGCTGGTTTCACGCTCAGCGGTGGCCGAGATTTTGTGAATGGACAAGTCCGCCCCATTGAATTCGTCTTCCTGACTCATGCGGATTCCGACAGTCCATTTGAGTGCGCCGTAAACGAGGAAACCGCCCACCAGCGCGACTACAATCGCAAGCAGCGTACCCATCAATTGCGGCATGAAAGCCACACCGCCAAGCCCGCCCATACTTTTCAGACCGAAAATACCGGCTGCCAAACCACCCCAGGTACCGCACAATCCGTGCAGGGGCCAGACGCCCAGCACGTCGTCGATTTTCCATTTGTTCTGTGTGATGGTAAACATCCATACAAACAGCCCGCCAGCGATGGCACCCGTGACCAGCGCACCCAGCGGATGCATCAGATCCGATCCCGCACACACGGCAACCAAGCCTGCCAATGGTCCGTTATGAATGAAACCCGGATCGTTGCGTCCGACCAGCAGCGCGGCCAGCGTGCCGCCGACCATCGCCATGAGTGAATTCACTGCCACCAAACCGGAAATTTTGTCGATAGTCTGGGCGGACATCACATTGAACCCAAACCAGCCTACCACCAGAATCCATGCGCCTAACGCCAGAAACGGGATACTCGACGGCGGGTGAGCGGCGATTTCACCATTTTTACGGTACCGTCCATGGCGCGCGCCCAGCAGCAGTACGGCGGTGAGGGCGATCCATCCGCCCATGGCATGCACCACTACCGAACCCGCAAAGTCATGAAATGGCGCGCCGAAATTGGCCTGTAGCCAATCCTGTATGCCGAAATGATTGTTCCAGGCGATGCCTTCAAAGAACGGATAGACAAACCCCACGAGCACAAAAGTTGCGACCAGTTGCGGGTTGAATTTGGCGCGCTCCGCGATGCCGCCCGAAACAATGGCCGGAATGGCCGCTGCAAAGGTGAGTAGAAAAAAGAACCTGACCAATTCGTGGCCGTTTTTGACCATCAAAGTCTCGGCACTACTAAAGAAATCCACACCATAGGCAACACTGTAACCGATGAAGAAATAGGCAATGGTCGAGATGCTGAAATCGGTCAATATCTTGACCAGCGCATTGACCTGGTTTTTTTTACGTACCGTCCCCAACTCCAGAAAAGCAAAACCCGCGTGCATTGCCAGTACCATGATGGCACCCAGCAGTATGAATAGAACGTCACTGCCATTTTTAAGATTTTCCATATCAGCTCCGAATGAAAGGCGTAATTATAAGCAATTTTCGTTCTCAAATTTAATAACCAATATAAACATATTGTTAGATAT
>DMQT01000302.1:1515-4731 GCA_003455595.1 Betaproteobacteria bacterium | reverse complement strand
CCGTTCCACAGAGCGGGCAGACGCCTGGTGTCCATGCTCTCGTCTTTCATGTGGCGATTGCTGAACAGGGCAGGCCATTCTTCCTCCGACAACACACCGTTGTGCACGCTTTTGACGAGGCAGGGCGAGTCGGGATTGCGCTCGATCTCGCCGCCCTCCCCTTTGAGCACGGCCAGGTGCGGTTGCTGGAGCAGCTGCGCGGCCAACTGGTGCATATCGCGGTAAGCCGGATGAAAAATACCCTGCATCGCCACGGGTGCCCGCAGCGGGTTCAGCATGCGCGCCAGGGTGTTGACGGGCGAGCGCAGGCCCAGCATCGGCCGCAGTTCCATGATCTGGTATAGCGCCGGGCTCAATGCCTCGAGCGGCATGAAAGCGAAGTGACGAGTGCGGATCTGGGCCGCCGCTTCCGGCAAGGAATTGCACGGGCTGATGCCCAGCAGCGCCAGCGTCTCCGGGGTGTACACGCGGTTGTCCTTGCGTCCGCCGGCGGCGTGCATGAACACATTGACGCCATGGCTTGCGAGCAGTAGGGCGGACAGCAAAAACCACGGCAATTGGCGCCGCTTGCCGGCATAGGACGACCAGTCCAGTTGCACCGCCGGCGCGTTCTCGGGGAGCGGCATGGTTTCGCGCGCGGCGAGCACGAAACCGGCCAGTTCCTCGGGGGATTCTTCCTTCACCCGCAGGAGCATGAGGAAGGCGCCCAGTTGCACGGGCTCGACTTCCCCGGCCAGGATCATGCGCATGGCCTGACAGGCCTCGTTCCGGGTGAGCGAGCGCGAACCGCTTCTGCCCTTTCCCAGGATACGGATGTAGGGGGCAAACGGATGTTCTTCACTCATGTTGGTATCCTTGAAAACAAACGCCTGTTTGCCGGGCGGTGTCAGTCAGCCTTGTGGGAGAGTGTCACCACCGGGTCATCCAGGCTTTCCGGTAGAAAACGCAAAATCTTAATTGCGAACACGACCATCGCACCGGCCACCGCCACGCCGCCCAGCCCCAGCAGCGTTTCCGGCAAACTGGGTACATAGGGATGAATCACGCCATCGAAAAAGCTGCTGGACTCGACCATGCCGGGGAACATTTGCAGCGGAAAAGCCTGGCCGCCGATAATGGTGACATACATCTGCGCCAGCCCACCCAGCACCACCAGCAGGCAGGCGCTGGCAAGGGCGCTGCGCGACTGGCGGGTGGCAGGTGCGTACAGCAGAATCAGCGGCACCACACCGCCCAACAGGATCTGGCCGATCCAGAACAGCAAAGTGTAGATACCGCCGTCGAGCAGGATAAAACGCTCGAACTCGTGCTGCCTGGTGAAATAAACATTGGTCAGGTGGTAGACCGCGACGAAATACAGCACGGCGGCGATGAACACGCCCAGCAGGTTTTTCAGACGTCTGATGACCGCATCGCCGAGCGGACGTTTGCTCCAACTGTAGGCGGCCATCAGCACCAGCAGGTAAACAGCCAGCCCGTAGCAGAACGACATGATGATGAACATCGGTGCCAGCAAGGCGGTGTCATAGGCCTGGCGCGCCACCAGGAAACCGAAAATGGAGCCGGTACCGGTAGTGAGCGACAGGCGCCAGAAGAAGGCGGCAAAACCCACCGGTTTGTTGAACGCCGCCACCTTGCGATCCATCATGGTCCAGATGTAAATCGCGCTGAGGGTGAAGAAGCCGGTATAAAGGAACACGTTCCAGGCAAACACCGACTTGAAGTTGTATTGCGTCATGGCGACGATGAGGCGGTCGGCGCGGCCCAGGTCCAGCATCAGCACCATCAGGCCGCCCGCCAGCAGGGCGATGGCGAGCAGCGCCGACAGCGGCGCCAGCGGCTTGTAGAACTGCTTGCCGAATACCGTGGCGATGGATGCCACGTTGAGCACACCGGAGGCAGCCACGATCAGGAACACCGCAAATACGTGCGGTATCCCCCACACCACTTGGTTGGTCATACCGGTGATGATATGGCCGTGATGCTCCATCTGATAGGCGGCAAACAGACCAAGCAGCGCCAGCAGGCCCAACCCGCCCAGCAGGCCGTAATAGGTACTGCTCTTTCCTTCCAGTTCGCGAAATACGATTTGCATGGTTCAAATACCCTGGTAGCGTACGCCGGTGTGCAGGTTGAGGCTCGCCAGAACTTCCTGACTGCGGTAGCTGGCAAGACGCTTGGAAATTTCGCTGTCGGGATCTTTCAGATTGCCGAAATAAATGGCTTGGTGGCCTTCGGCATTGCAGGCATCCTGGCAGGCCGTAGTCCGCTTGCCCGCGTCGATACGCTGCACACAGAAAGTGCAGGACTCCACGCAGCCGATACCGCGCGGCACTTCCGCCAACTGATCGGTGACCGGCTGATGAATGAAGGAGCGCGCCTTGTAGGGGCAGGCCATCATGCAATAACGGCAGCCGATGCAGAGGTGGCGATCCACCAGCACAATGCCGTCGGCACGCTTGAACGAAGCGCCGGTGGGACACACGTCCACGCAGGGAGGCTCCTCGCAATGCTGGCACATCATGGGCAGGGAAA
This sequence comes from Betaproteobacteria bacterium, assembly GCA_003455595.1. Lineage (GTDB taxonomy): Bacteria > Pseudomonadota > Gammaproteobacteria > Burkholderiales > Sulfuriferulaceae > Sulfuriferula. The sequence goes on along the minus strand of DMQT01000302.1, from coordinate 2,196 downwards.
AGCTGTAGCCGGTGCGCGGGTTGCTCACCTGCACCTTGCGGATCCACTGCGGGCTGGTGGGCGAAGTATCGCCGGACAGACCGTTTTCCTGATTGCACCCGCGTACGCAGGCATCGCAACCGGTGCCGCATTTTGTGGTGTCCACCAGCATGCCCCAGCGTACCTTGCCGGAAGCGGGCGGGCCGTCTTTCACCTCTCCCTGGGCGGTTTGCCAGAACAGTACTCCAGCCGGCAACGCTGCGGTGGCGGCCACACCCAGCACTCCCCCCATGAAACGGCGACGGTAAGTATCAATATCGCTCATCGAATCACTCCTGCCACATCCCTGGCGTGGAGCCCGGTATCCAGATTCGGCAGGCGCCCATGGTAAGCCTGATAACGCATCATGGTGGCAGGGGAAGTTTTATCCACCGGACCCTGCGACACCACCGGATGGAACGCCGGCGGCGACCCTGAAGGCTTGCTGGAATGACATTCGAAGCACGTGATCTTCACTGCCGCGTAGGCATGGCAGCTTTGGCAGAAATCGCCCGGTCCGGCCACGCTGTTGTTCTTGGCGCTGGCATGGCAGTTCACGCAGTTAACGATGCTGTACTTGTCAGTTTTTTGATTATCCCCTTCATGCACGGCCGTAATGCGGTGATGCAGCAGCAGTTTCATGTGATTTTTGCGCATAAACTC
>DMQT01000302.1:0-1250 GCA_003455595.1 Betaproteobacteria bacterium | reverse complement strand
GTCGACTTGTCGCGCTTGACCTTGAATACGGCGCCCTGCGGGCAGTACACCACGCAGTTGTCGCATTCGAAGCACAAACCGCAACTCATGCAGCGTTTGGCTTCCGCTACAACCTGTTGCTCGTTCAGAGCCGCCAGACGCTCTTCGAAATTACCCAGCGCCTGTTCGGCATTGAGTGTGATCGTTTCACGCTTGTGGCGCTCGGCGAACAGAAAATGGCCGAGAAAAAGCTCGGTGGACGGGATTACGTATTTTGCGGAGCGATCCTCGAAGTTGTGCACGGCAAAAGCACTGGTGTCCGAGCCATGCATTTGCTGGTGGTTGTACTCTTCGATTTTCATGCCTTTTTCCACCAGCTTGCGCAGCAGATCGAAGCGGTGCGCGTCCACCTTGGGGCGCTTGTCGAGTTCCTCATGACCGTCCAGGAAGGCATGGATGCCTTCGGCGGCGATGGAGGCGTGACCGATGGCAGTGGTGAGCAGGTGCGGCTTGATTACGTCGCCGCCGACAAAGATATGTTTCTTGCCGGGGAAGCGATAGTGGCTGTCCGGCTTGATCAGGCCTTTGTTGTTGTTGAACTCTTCCAGGCCGGTGAAATCCACCGCCTGGCCGATGGCGGACACCACCAGGTCGGCAGGCAGATCGCGTTCGGTGCCTTCCTTGATGACGGATTCGCCCTTCACCATGTCGAATTCGGCTACGCGCAGGGCTGTGGCGCGGCCGTCCGCGCCCAGTATTACCGCTATCGGCATTACGCCGCCGAGGATCTCGATGCCTTCGGCCAGCGCCTGCTCGATTTCATGCTTGTTGGCGTGCATCTTGTCGATGCTGGCTCGGGACACCAATACCACTTCCGCGCCTTCGCGGACGGAAGCCTCAGCGACATCGTGCGCCACGTTGCCGGCAATGATGTGCTCGGGACGTTCACTCTCGGTATCGTGGGTGATTTTTCCCAGACGGCGGGCTACGGTTGCCACGTCGATCGAGGTGTCGCCACCACCGATCACCACCACGCGCTTGCCCACGTGTTGCAGACGGCCATCGTTGAAGGCGCGCAGAAAGGCCATAGCGGTCACGCAGTTGGGTGCTTCGGCGCCCGGCACCGGCAGCGGACGGCCGCTCTGTGCCCCCATCGCCATGAAAATGGCATCGTATTCCTGCTCCAGCTGCGCCAGCGCAATGTCACTGCCGACACGGGTTTTCATGCGGGTTTGCACACCCAAATCCAGAATGCGCTGGATCTCGCCGTC
>DMQT01000231.1:6526-6651 GCA_003455595.1 Betaproteobacteria bacterium | reverse complement strand
GACCTGCTGTTCGAGCGTTTTCTGAACCCGGAACGCGTCTCCATGCCCGACTTTGACGTGGACTTCTGTCAGGACGGCCGCGAACGCGTCATCAACTACGTCAAGGATAAATACGGACGCGAAGC
>DMQT01000231.1:4157-6368 GCA_003455595.1 Betaproteobacteria bacterium | reverse complement strand
GGGCGCGTGCTCGATCTGCCGTATAACCTGTGCGACCAGCTGTCGAAAATGATCCCGATCGAGGGCGTCAAACCGGTGTCGCTGCAAAAAGCACTGGAAACCGAGCCGCAATTCAAGGAACGCTACGACAACGAAGAGGACGTGCGCGAGCTGATCGATCTGGCGCAAAAGCTCGAAGACCTGACGCGTAACGTCGGTATGCACGCAGGGGGCGTGCTGATTGCGCCAGGCAAGCTGACCGATTTTTGCCCGCTGTATATTGCGGAAGGTTCGGATTCGGCGGTGTCGCAGTTCGACAAGGACGACGTGGAAAAAGCCGGGCTGGTAAAGTTCGACTTTCTCGGCCTGCGCACGCTCACCATTCTCGACTGGGGCATGCGTTACGTGGCGCAACTCAGCCCCGGCGGCCAGGCACCGTTTGCGCTGGAAACCCTGTCGCTGAATGATCGTGGCAGTTACGAGCTGCTCAAGGCGTGCAATACCACTGCGGTGTTCCAACTTGAGTCGCGTGGCATGAAAGACTTGATCCGCCGGCTGCAGCCAGATTGCTTCGAGGACGTGGTGGCGCTGGTGGCGCTGTTCCGCCCCGGTCCGCTGGAGTCGGGCATGGTGGACGACTTCATCAACCGCAAGCACGGTAAAGCCAAGGTCGATTACATGCACCCGTCGCTGGAAGCCACATTGAAACCGACGTATGGCGTCATCGTCTACCAGGAACAGGTGATGCAGATTGCGCAGATCATGGGCGGCTATTCGCTCGGCTCTGCCGACTTGCTGCGCCGCGCCATGGGCAAGAAAAACGCCGATGAAATGGGCAAGCACCGCGATATTTTCGTCAGCGGTGCAGTGGCGCAGGGGGTGGAGTCCAAACAGGCGACGTACATCTTCGACCTGATGGAAAAGTTCGCTGGCTACGGCTTCAACAAGTCGCACTCGGCGGCCTACGCGCTGGTGGCCTACCATACCGCCTATCTCAAGGCGCATTACCCGGCGGCGTTCATGGCCGCCACGCTGTCGGCGGACATGGACGATACCGACAAGGTCAAAACCTTTTACGAAGACGCACTCTTCAACAAGCTGGAAGTGTTGCCGCCCGATATCAACTTGTCCGGCTATCGGTTTGCGCCGGTAAACGCGCGGCAGATACGCTACGGTTTGGGTGCGATCAAGGGCACCGGCGAAGCGGCGATCAACGCCATCGTCGCCGCACGTGAAAAAGACGGCGCATTCGAGGATTTGTTCGAACTGTGTCGCCGCGTCGACAAGCGCAGCGTCAACCGCCGTGCGTTGGAATCGCTTATCCGCGCCGGCGCGTTCGACAGCCTTAACGACCACCGTGCTACGCTGCTGGCGTCGGTTGGCATGGCGCTGGAGCTTGCCGACCAAGCCGCCGCAGACATCAACCAGGTCAGCCTGTTTGGCGACCTTGATACCCATCCAGACACCCAGCCCACGCTCGCCGACGTGCCGCGCTGGGACGAAAAAGAGAAGCTGTTGCAGGAAAAAGTTGCCCTCGGTTTTTACTATAGTGGACATCCCTTTGATGCCTACGCCAGCGAACTGGCAGGGCTGGCCAAACTGCGTCTGAAAGATCTCGCGCCCAGTCCGCAACCGGTGCTGCTGGTGGGCATCATCTCCGCTCTGCGCACGCAGATGACGCGGCGCGGCAAGATGGCCTTTGTACAGCTGGATGACGGCTCAGCTGCGGTTGAAATTCCGGTGTTCAATGAGGTATTTGAGCGGCATCGCGAGTGGCTCAAGGAAGATCGTCTGTTGCTGGTGGAAGGCAAGGTGTCCAAGGACGATTATTCCGGTGGCTTGCGTGTGCTGGTGGATAAACTGTTCGATCTGGGCAGTGCGCGTACGCGTTACGCCAAAGCGCTCAAACTTGCCATGAACGGGCAATCGAGCGCGGTCAAACTGCTCGACCTGCTCAAAGCGTATCGCAGCGGGGAGGGTGGCTGTCCGGTACGCATCAGTTACCACAATGGGGAGGCGGCATGCGAAATCGCACTGGGTGAAGCTTGGCGGGTCGATTTGCACGATAGTTTGCTGGCGGGTCTGAGCGCTTGGCTGGCGCAGGCAAATGTGCGGGTAGAGTATTGATTCTAAATTACTTATAAGAAAATTTAAGGCGGCTATGTGCCGCCTTTTTTTATAGATATGAAAAAAGTGTTGACAAGCGTTTCATAATATTAGAAAATGCTTATA
>DMQT01000231.1:2952-4026 GCA_003455595.1 Betaproteobacteria bacterium | reverse complement strand
AGCGTTTCATAATATTAGAAGATTCTTATAACGCTGATCTTCAGCTCTTTCCCAAGAGCTCAGTGTTGTCTCCTCCATCCTCCTTCATAAGAGGATTTAAGCCCGGCAGCGATTACGCGCCGGGCATTTTTTTGTCCTGGATTTCAAGAAAGATCGGGTCGGCCACGCCGCTTTGGCATGCCGGACATCATTTATCCCTCCCCATTTCGCCGGGATGCGCATGCTCTGTCGCCAGATTGTAGACACGCAACAAATCTTCTTCGCTCACGTCGATGTAGGATTGAATCTCCGACAAGGCGTAGACCAGGTCACTGTGCCGAATAAGATATTTTTCCGGCAGATGCAGATGGGATTCCACCTCCGCTACGTGAGATTCCTGTTTAGCGCGCAATAGCTGGTTAAAGACCATCGCTGCCGCTACCAGAATGCCGGCATTCACCAGGATAGGAAAGAGTACGTAGTCGAGTCCCATTGCGTGAATCTCCGGTCCGCCCATCACTGCGATAAAAGCAGTGGCGCCGCCCGGCGGATGGATGCAATGCAAGTAGTACATACNNCGCCGGGCATTTTTTTGCCCGTTCAACTGGTTTCACCAGGATGGGCATGTTCAATCGCCAGACTGTAAATGCGGAGCAAATCCTCCTCGCTCACGTCAATGTATGATTGCACTTCAGAGAGCGCGTACACCAGGTCGCTATGCCGAATCAGATATTTTTCCGGCAGCTGCAGATGAGAATCCACTTCAGCGATGTGCTCAGCCTGTTTTGATCGCAGCAGTGCGTTAAACAGCAGGGCTACCGCCACCAGGATGACCGCGTTGAACAATACCGGGAATAGCACGTAGTTCAACCCCAATGCCTGTACTTTATGACCGCCCATCACAGCAAAAAAAGCAGTCGCGCCCCCGGGCGGATGGATGCAACGAAAGTAGTACATGACAATAATCGCAAGACCGAGCGCCAGCGGCGTGGCAAATAGCGTATTTGGTAATAGCGATGCGCAGATGACGCCAACTAGCGCCGAGACCGTATGACCACCGATGACCGCCCAGGGCGTCGAAAATGCACTGTGCGG
>DMQT01000231.1:1035-2772 GCA_003455595.1 Betaproteobacteria bacterium | reverse complement strand
GCATGCTGTCCCGGCACCCAGCGACTCAAGTAAAGCGTCAGCGCAATCCCCAATGCGCCACCTAATCCGGAGATCCATTTTTCGCGGTGGCTGGTGAGGGTGAGGAAATGGGCTGTTACGTGGAAGGGAAACAGGATAAGACGTTTCATGTTGAATGGGTGTAGTGCCAGATGGCTAGTATTTTTAATGAGCTCGCAGTGTAATCAGCTTTTTAATATTGTAAAAACGAAATAAAATGCTTATTTATATCGTAAATATTGATAGATGGATATTGAACAGGCGCAGACATTCCTGCATGTCGTGGCCATAGGCAATTTTCTCGGCGCGGCGAAAAAGTTGCATGTGACGCAATCCACCGTCAGTGCGCGCATCCAGAATCTGGAGCGGCAACTGGGTGCGCGTCTGTTCAATCGGGGCAAACAGGGCGCGAGTTTGACCGCAGCCGGACAGCGCTTTGTACGCCATGCGCAAACCCTGGTGCGCACGGCGGATATGGCCAAACAGGATGTGGGTTTGCCGGCAGGCTATTCGGGTGGGTTGACGGTCAGCGGCCGCATCGCCTTGTGGGAAGGCTTTCTGCCGCGCTGGGTGAACTGGATGCGTCAGGCCGCGCCGACCATCTCGCTGCGCCTGGAGATCGGATTCGAGCCGGACATCATGCAAGGTCTGATTCAGAACACCCTGGACATTGGTCTGATGTACACCCCTCAGGCCAGACCGGGTTTGGGACTGGAGCGCCTGTTTGATGAAACCCTGGTGCTGGTCAGTCGTGACGCAGTATGTCATTGGCCTGACCCGGACTATGTCCACGTAGACTGGGGCACGGAATTCCTGCACCAGTTCTCCGTTCACTTTTCCGATCATCCACCCGCCGCATTGAGTGCCAACATCGGCTGGCTTGGCATCCAGCAGCTGCTGACATCAGGCGGCTCCGGCTACTTTCCGCAACGTATGGTGCGCGCATTGCTGGAACAAAAACGTCTGTATCAGGTACCGGATGCGCCCCAGTTTAGTTTGACTGCGTACATGGTGTATTCGCTATCGCGCAATGATGCTTTTTTTGAGCAGGCGCTACAGGGATTGAGGCTGTTGGGCCGCGAGGAACGACGTGGAGAAATTATAGATTCGGCCACTAAATAGCTTCAATTTTTTGATAAAACCAGAGGATTCATTTGTTCATTCGGGCGGTCGGTGCGTACGCAACTGGTTTAATTTGCTCGCCAGCGATGCAGCCGATAATTCACCCAGATGATTATCGATGAGCCGCCCGTCGGCGTCATAGAGCAAGGTGGTGGGCAATGCCCTGGAGCCGACTTCGCGCCCCAGACTGGTGGCTGGATCAAGCAGCACATTGGCAAGATTAAGCTGTCCGGCGCCGAGGTAGCGCTGGACGGTGGCCGCGTCTTCGCCCTGATTGACGAACACAAAGCGCAGCCCGGTTTCACGTTTTTGCGCGGCGGCAAGTACCGGCATTTCGCGTCGGCACGGCGGGCACCAGCTCGCCCACAGATTGACGACCATGGGTTTGCCGTCGGCCAGCGCAGCAAGGCTTGTCGGCGTGCCGGCCAGCGTTGTCAACGCCAGCTTGGGCAACGTCGGCAGTTCCGTCATGCGCAATGCTCCGAACAGCGCGCCCCACACCAGCACCCCTGCCGCCAGCCCCAGAATCAGGGGTTTGCGCAGCGCCGGCTGACGCCAGCCGCGCCAGATCGCCACCAGCAGCGCCGCCGCCACCCC
>DMQT01000231.1:750-932 GCA_003455595.1 Betaproteobacteria bacterium | reverse complement strand
GTATCGAACCAGAGGATGACAAAGGCGATGCGTGCCACCAGCACGCCGGCGATCAGCATGTCGCTCAAGGTATTGACGATCCCTGTTTGCTCGCGACGCCCAACCAGGTGGCCTACTCCAGCCGCAGCCAGCCCGGCTGCCAGCAACAGCAGCACATTGCTCGATAATGCGAATGGTCCTAT
>DMQT01000231.1:0-505 GCA_003455595.1 Betaproteobacteria bacterium | reverse complement strand
GGAACATGAGGCGGCGTTGGCGGATTTGAACTGTCCGCACCTGGGCAAGAACGGCTGTGAGGTCTATGACGAACGTCCTCTGATCTGCCGTCTGTTTGGTACGACCCCGCAACTACCATGCCCGCATGGAAAACGCCCTGAGGTGATGATCGATTCACACATCGAGCAGCAGATTCATCAGTATTTCCGTGAGACGCGCCAGGTGCTGGTTTGAGCATGGGTGCCCGTTAGAGCAGGCTTTACAGCCTGCTTTCACCGCCGTTGCGCTATTTCACCCGCATCCCTGCCTGTGCGCCATCATCGGGTGACAGGATATACAATCCTGGCGTTTCGCCCGACGCCGCCAGCACCATGCCTTCCGACACACCAAACTTCATTTTGCGCGGCGCGAGGTTAGCGACCATTACTGTCATGCGACCGATGAGTAGTGCAGGGTCGTAGGCGGATTTGATACCGGCAAACACGTTGCGCATTGTGCCTTCACCGATGTCGAGCGTCAGGCGGA
>DMQT01000230.1:4634-5114 GCA_003455595.1 Betaproteobacteria bacterium | reverse complement strand
GGTCAAACCGTGACCGAGGTCAATCGCGATGCCAACGGCGTGACGCTCATCGACAGCGCCCATAAAAGTCATCAAGCCGCCAATGCGGAAATGCTCACCGAAGACATGCTGGGTTGGCCTTTGCCGTTATCTGGACTGAGCTATTGGGTAACCGGCCAAGCCCAGCCCGGTATGGCGTTCCAGGTTGACCGGGACGCCGACCAGCGTCCAAAACTGCTGACGCAGAATGGGTGGCAGATCAATTATACCGGCTGGCAGGATGTGGCCGGGCAAAGTCTGCCGCATAAGCTGAGCCTGCAGCGCGAAGGACTGCAAATCAGGTTGGTTGCTGATGAGTGGGTGTTGCCCGCGCCATGAATGAATTAATCTGCCCGGCGCCTGCCAAACTTAACCTGTTTCTGCACGTAGTCGGGCGGCGTGCTGACGGCTACCATCTGCTGCAGACGGTGTTTCGCCTGCTCGATTACGGCGATACGCTGC
>DMQT01000230.1:0-4538 GCA_003455595.1 Betaproteobacteria bacterium | reverse complement strand
CGCGCAGCGCAACTGCTGCAAAGCGAGACCGGATGCCAGCTCGGAGTTGATATCCATCTTGACAAGCGCTTGCCCATGGGCGGCGGGCTAGGCGGTGGCAGTTCGGATGCAGCCAGCGTGCTGTTGGGCCTGAATCGCCTGTGGGGCTTGCGTTTGACGCGGCAGCAGCTGCAACAGTTCGGGTTGCGGCTCGGCGCCGATGTGCCGGTATTCGTGTTCGGACAGAGCGCCTTTGCCGAGGGAATAGGGGAGGCATTGCAGGCTGTTTCGCTGCCCCCCACCTGGTATGTGGTGCTGGTGCCGCCAGTTTCGGTCTCTACTCAAGCAATATTTTCACATCCGGGTTTGACAAGAGACAGCAAAATCATCAAAATGGCGGACTTTTCCGAGGCTGAAAATAGCGAAGCAGGTCTGCGGAACGACCTGCAAGCGTTAGTGTGCAGGGAATACCCGGAAGTAGCAAAGCACATCGCGTGGCTGAGCCAGTATGGCAAAGCGCGCATGACAGGCTCGGGAGCGTGTGTGTTTGCTGCGTTTGATACAGAGCAGGCAGCGCACGCAGTAATGGCGCAATTGCCCGGTGACATGCGCGGTTTTATGGCGCGCGGTCTGGATCGGCACCCATTACACGATCTGGCCAGTTGATTGGCGCAGGTTGAAGCTTATGTAACAGGGGAGTCGCCAAGTGGTAAGGCAACGGGTTTTGATCCCGTCATTCGTAGGTTCGATCCCTACCTCCCCTGCCAGAATTTATAGGTAGCCTATTCAGGTTGCCGCAAAAAGCGTGTAATTGTCGTTACACGCTTTTGTTTTTTTGTGCGGGGTGAGTTGTGGCTTACGACAGCATGATGGTGTTTACCGGCAATGCCAATCCCCGGCTGGCCGCGGATGTGGTGCGCCACCTGAATATTCATCTGGGGCGCGCGACGGTGTCGCGCTTCTCCGATGGCGAAGTCATGGTCGAGCTGATGGAGCATGTGCGTGGCAAGGATGTATTCGTGCTGCAGTCCACTTGCGCGCCAACCAACGACAGCCTGATGGAGGTCATGGTCATGGTTGATGCGCTGCGGCGCGCCTCCGCAGGCCGTATTACGGCAGCCATCCCCTATTTTGGTTACGCCCGGCAGGATCGCCGCCCGCGCTCTGCGCGCGTGGCGATTACGGCCAAAGTGGTCGCCAATATGCTGGCCGGTGTCGGCGTGGATCGTTTGTTGACGATGGATCTGCATTCGGACCAGATTCAGGGCTTCTTTGATATCCCGGTCGATAATATTTACGCCTCGCCGATCTTGCTCGGAGACGTGTGGAAGCAGTCGTTCCCCAACTTGATCGTGGTGTCGCCCGACGTCGGCGGTGTGGTGCGTGCGCGTGCGCTGGCCAAGCGGCTGGAGTCCGATCTGGCGATTATCGACAAGCGTCGTCCCAAGCCGAACGTGGCGAAGGTGATGAATATTATCGGTGATGTGCAGGGTCGTACCTGCGTCATCATGGACGACCTGGTCGACACTGCAAATACCCTGTGTGAAGCCGCGCAGGCACTGAAAGACAAGGGCGCGGAGCGGGTGCTGGCGTATTGTACCCACCCGGTCTTGTCGGGCACGGCAGTGCAGCGCATCGAGAATTCGGCGCTGGATGAGCTGGTTGTGACCGATACCATTCCGCTGCGCGAAGAAGCGAAAAACAGCCCGCGCATTCGGCAGTTGTCGGTGGCTGAATTGCTGGCTGAAACCATGCGCCGCATCAGTAACGAAGATTCGGTCAGTTCGCTGTTCATGGAATAATTTTTTGGCGCACGTGTCATCGTGCGTCACGTATCTGTCGTCTGGTCGCGGGCGGCGGATTAACCCGGCCAACCAGTCTGTCTGTGTGGCCAGTTTTAAACTGGAGTGAATCATGGAAGTTATCATTAGCAAGCGTGACGTGCAGGGCAAAGGTGCGAGCCGCCGCCTGCGTCGCGAAGGAAAAACCCCGGGCGTCATCTACGGTGGCGAAAAAGGTGCTGTCAGCATCGAGCTGGATCACAACAACTTGTTCCACGCGCTGAAGCGCGAGGCATTCCATGCCTCCATTCTGACGCTGGTAATGGACGGCGAGACCGAGTCCGTGCTGTTGCGTGATTACCAGATGCATCCGTTTCGCATGGAAGTGCAGCATATCGACTTCCAGCGCGTCGACACCACCCACAAGATTCACGTCAAGGTGCCTTTGCACTTCATTAATGAAGATGTGGCGCCAGGAGTGAAATTGGCCAGCGGCATTGTGACCCACATCATGACCGATCTGGATGTGAGCTGCCTGGCTGCGAGCCTGCCTGAATATATTGAGGTTGATCTGGCTAACCTGCAAGCCGGTCATTCGGTGCACGTGTCCGAGCTGATTCTGCCTGCGGGTGTCGAGCTGGCTGCGGTGCATAAGGGTGATGATCCTGCCGTGGCAACCATTACTGTGCCACGTGGCGCGGTGGCGGATGAAGCCGTGGCGGCTGAGCCTGCTGCACCCGCTGCGCCAGCTGCCTGAGTCTGGTCTGGCCCGGCGTTATGCTGGCTATCCGGCTGATTGTCGGGCTGGGTAATCCGGGGCGTGATTATGCGCGCACCCGGCATAATGCCGGCTTCTGGTGGGTGGAACGTTGCGCTGACACGCTGCACATCACGCTCAAGCCGGAATCCCGTTATTTTTCCATCGCTGGCCGTGGGCAAACCCCGGCTGGCGAAATTTTTTTATTGCTACCGCAAACTTTCATGAATGCGAGTGGCAAGGCGGTCGCTGCGTTGGCGCGTTTCCATAAAATCACCCCGGCTGAAATACTGGTGGTGCACGACGAGCTCGATCTGCTGCCCGGCACAGCACGCCTTAAGCAAGGCGGTGGGCATGGCGGCCATAACGGCTTGAAAGATATCGCCGCGCAAATCGGTAGCCGCGAGTTCTGGCGTTTGCGACTGGGTATCGGTCATCCGGGCAGCAAGCCCGAGGTGGTCAACTTTGTCCTGAATCCACCACGCGCAGATGAGGCTAATTTGATAGAAGACGCCATGCACAACGCATTGCATATATTGCCGGACATATTGCGCGGTGATTTTGCCAGCGCAATGCTCAAACTCCACACACACGCCAAATAAATCATGAGTCTGAAATGTGGCATCGTCGGCCTGCCTAACGTCGGCAAATCTACCCTGTTCAATGCATTGACGTGCGCAGGCATTGCAGCAGAAAACTACCCGTTCTGTACCATCGAGCCCAATACTGGGGTGGTTGAAGTGCCGGATCCGCGCCTGGGGGCACTGGCGCAGATTGTCAAGCCGGAGCGCACCCTGCCTGCGATCGTCGAGTTCGTCGATATTGCCGGGCTGGTGGCGGGCGCGTCCAAAGGCGAAGGGTTGGGCAACCAGTTTCTCGCCAATATTCGTGAAACGGACGCCATCATGCATGTGGTGCGCTGTTTTGAGGATGACAACGTGATACACGTTGCCGGCAAGGTTGATCCACTTTCCGATATCGAAACCATCCAGACCGAACTGGCACTGGCTGATCTCGGTACGCTGGAAAAGGCCTATACGCGGTTCCAAAAGGCTGCGCGCTCAGGCGACAAGGAAGCCGTCAAGCTGGTGCCGTTGCTCGATACCGTGCGTGCGCATCTGGATCAGGGTAAGGCGGTACACGCGCTGGCGCTGGATGAAGAGCAGCAAGCCTTGCTGAAATCGCTCTGCCTATTGACCGCCAAGCCGGTGCTGTATGCCGCGAACGTTGATGAAAATGGATTTGAAAACAACCCGCTGCTGGAGCACGTAAAGGCGTTTGCCGCTGCGGAAGGGGCACCGGTAGTGGTGGTTTGTGCGGCATTGGAAGCCGAAATGGTGGGCATGGAGGCAGAAGACAAACAGGCGTTTCTGGCTGATCTCGGTCAATCCGAACCCGGCCTGGATCGGCTGATTCGCGCTGCCTACACCTTGCTGGGTCTGGAAACCTATTTCACCGCCGGTGTTAAGGAGGTGCGTGCCTGGACCATTCATCGAGGCAGCACGGCACCGCAGGCGGCTGGCGTGATTCACTCTGATTTTGAACGCGGATTCATTCGTGCCGAAGTCACTGGTTACGCCGATTTTGTTGCCTGCAAGGGCGAGCAAGGTGCAAAAGAGGCTGGAAAGATGCGATTAGAAGGCAAGGAATACATCGTGAAAGATGGCGATGTAATGCATTTTCGCTTTAATGTTTGACAAAAAAATAGATTAACAAGATAATAGTTGGCTTGTTTTGGAGGGGTTCCCGAGCGGTCAAAGGGATCAGACTGTAAATCTGACGGCTCAGCCTTCGAAGGTTCGAATCCTTCCCCCTCCACCAGAATTTAGCGGTTTTTTGATGTGGCTGGCTGCGTTGCGGTCAGCGCCCGAAAGCGGCATTGGGTTATTTCGGGCGGGTGTAGCTCAATGGTAGAGCAGAAGTTTTCCAAACTTATGACGAGGGTTCGATTCCCTTCACCCGCTCCAGCCTGCCGGGTGTGGCTCGCGAGAGTCACACCCAGAGCCCATGTAGCTCAGTGG
>DMQT01000101.1 GCA_003455595.1 Betaproteobacteria bacterium | reverse complement strand
GGTGGCTAAAATCATCGAGTAAACCCATGTTCGGGGCGACGTGCTTGTGTTTGCAAGTGGTCGTTCCGGCTGTATTTTTAGGCCAGTAGCTCAATTGGCAGAGTGTCGGTCTCCAAAACCGAAGGTTGGGGGTTCGAGGCCCTCCTGGCCTGCCACTAAAAACAGGAGTGTGACCACCTCACAGCTATGTGTGAGTCTCACGAGGTTAATTAATGACCGACAAAATCAAGTTGCTGGCTGCTGCGCTGATGATAATCGCGGGCATAGCCGGCTTTTATTATTTCGCTGACAGCCCGAGTGTTGTGCGTTTGGGTTCGGTGTTGGCGGGTTTGGCCGCGGCAGTCGCGCTTTTCTGGTTCACCCAGACAGGCAAACAATTTTTTGCGTTTAGCCGGGAGTCGGTGGCCGAAGCGCGCAAGGTGGTTTGGCCGACACGCAAGGAAACCATACAAACCACGGGCGTTGTGTTTGCTTTTGTGGTGGTGATGGCGCTATTTCTCTGGCTGGTCGATGCAGGGCTTTTGTGGGCTGTGAAATTGCTGATGGGACAGGGTAATACATGAGTATGCGTTGGTATGTGGTGCACGCCTATTCAGGCTTTGAGAAGAGTGTTCAACGCGCTTTGATAGAGCGTATTGGACGCGCCGGTATGCAGGATATGTTTGGCGAAATTCTGGTGCCGGTGGAAGAGGTGATCGAGATGAAGGCGGGTCAGAAGTCGATTTCCGAGCGCAAGTTTTTCCCAGGCTATGTCCTGGTGCAAATGGAAATGAATGATGACACCTGGCATCTGATCAAAAATACACCCAAGGTCACCGGCTTTGTCGGTGGTTCGGCGATGAAGCCCACCCCGATCAGCGAAAAAGAGGTTGAAGTTATCCTGCACCAGATTCAGGAAGGTGTTGAGAAGCCGCGTCCCAAGGTGTTGTTTGAAGTGGGTGAGGCGGTGCGCGTCATCGATGGCCCGTTCAATGATTTCCACGGCAACGTTGAAGATGTGAATTACGACAAGAGCAAGTTGCGTGTGTCAGTGCTGATTTTCGGTCGCGCGACACCGGTTGAACTGGATTTCAGTCAGGTAGAAAAAGCCTGACGATGTTTTTGGTCATGGCGGTTCGTCGTCATGTGTTTGTGTGCAACGGGGAGGGTGGTTGGTCGAGCATGCGGCAGGATTGAGCTAATGCGCTGACATATTGACCGCTATCCGTTACTACCCATTTCAAGGAGTCTGCCAAGTGGCAAAAAAAATCGTTGGCTACGTCAAGCTGCAAGTCCCAGCGGGTAAGGCAAATCCTAGCCCGCCAATCGGCCCGGCATTGGGCCAGCGCGGTCTGAACATCATGGAATTCTGTAAGGCATTCAATGCCCAGACCCAGGGCATGGAGCCGGGTTTGCCGATTCCAGTGGTGATTACGGCATTTGCCGACAAGAGCTTCACGTTTGTGATGAAAACGCCACCGGCGACCATTCTGATCAAAAAGGCCGCCGGTATTACCAAAGGCAGCCCGAAGCCGCATACCGATAAGGTGGGCAAATTGACGCGCGCACAGGCTGAAGACATCGCCAAGGCGAAAATGCCTGACCTGACAGCGTCCGATATGGATGCTGCGGTGCGTATTATTGCGGGTAGTGCCCGCAGTATGGGTATTGAAGTGGAGGGCGTATAACATGGCCAAGCTGTCTAAACGCCAACAAGCGATCACTGCAAAAATTGATCGCACCAAAACCTACCCGGTTAACGATGCGCTGGGCTTGGTAAAGGAAACTGCCACCGCCAAATTCGACGAGTCAGTTGACGTCGCAATCAACCTGGGTGTTGACGCGCGTAAATCCGATCAACTGGTGCGTGGCTCGGTAGTGCTGCCACGCGGTACCGGTAAAACCGTGCGTGTAGCCGTGTTTGCGCAGGGTGATGCAGCCAAGGCTGCGCTCGAGGCGGGTGCGGATATCGTCGGCTTTGAAGACCTGGCAGCCGAGATCAAAGGCGGTCGTATGGATTTCGACGTGGTGATTGCCAGTCCGGACGCAATGCGTGTGGTCGGTCAGCTGGGTCAGGTGCTGGGTCCGCGCGGTCTGATGCCTAACCCTAAAGTGGGTACCGTGACGCCTGACGTGGCCAACGCCGTGCGCAATGCACGTGCGGGTCAAGTGCAATACCGTACTGACAAAGGCGGCATTATCCAGTGCACCATTGGACGCGCCTCGTTTGATGTAGATGCCTTGCGTGAGAACCTGGCTGCGCTGGTGGATGCATTGGCGAAAGCCCGTCCGGTGAATGCCAAGGGCGTTTACATGAAGAAAATTTCGGTTTCAAGCACGATGGGTGTGGGTGTGCGTGTAGATCACGCCAGCATCGCTGCGTAAGCAAATGTTGCGAACACGTTGGTGTTCGCTTAAGGAACTTTGGGCTGTCGGCGTGCAAGCGTCGGCAGGTTATCAAAGACCGTAGGGGTGAAGGTGTGTAACCGCCGTTTGTGGTTTTAAGCGTGCGGTTCAAGCCTGCATTTAATTTTCGGAAACGGTATTTTGTTTCTGATCCCAACGCAGATGGCGTGCCCCGATACAGGAAAAGCGTTTCAGTCATGAATCTGTGGCTCCTGATGAAAGGTCGCCGACTCTCGGTTGTGTTTGGGCGCAAGCCTGAATTCAATTGGTGTTTTTAGAAGGAGGTAAGACCTTGAGTCTGAATCTAGAGGAAAAGAAGGCAGTCATTGCCGAGCTGGGCGCCGTGCTGGTCAATGCCCAGACCGTGGTGGTAGCAGAATACCGGGGTATCGGTGTTGTGCAAATGACCACCTTGCGTGCTAAAGCGCGTGCCAATGGCGTGTATCTGCGCGTGTTGAAAAACACTTTGGCACGTCGTGCGGTTTCGGAAACGGCATTTGCTGGTTTGGCTGACCATCTGGTTGGCCCGCTGGCTTACGGCATTTCCAAAGATCCTGTGGCCGCCGCAAAAGTGCTCGCCGATTTCGCCAAAACCAATGACAAGTTTGTCATCAAGGCTGGTGCGATGGCCAATTTAGTGATGTCTGCAAAAGATGTCGCTAATCTGGCCAGCATGCCTAGCCGCGATGAGTTGCTGGCGAAATTGATGGGTACCATGCAGGCGCCAATCACGCAGTTCGTGCGTACGTTGAACGAGGTTCCGACCAAGTTCGTGCGTGGGCTGGCTGCGGTACGCGACAAGCAGGCTGCGTAATCTGATTGCAGCGCGTGGTGCGCTGCAGTGAACCAATTTAAAACTTTTCAATCAGGAGAAATACCATGGCTTTATCCAAAGCTGACATTCTGGATGCCATCGCTGGCATGACTGTGCTTGATCTGTCCGAACTGATCAAGGAAATGGAAGAAAAATTCGGCGTTTCCGCAGCAGCTGCTGCAGTTGCTGTTTCAGCTGCACCTGCTGCAGCTGCTGCAGCTGAAGAAAAAACCGAGTTTGATGTGATTCTGACCGGCGCCGGTGAGAATAAAGTCAACACCATCAAAGTGGTGCGTGCCATTACCGGTCTGGGTCTGAAAGAAGCTAAAGACCTGGTTGACGGCGCTCCTAAAGCTGTTAAGGAAGGCGTATCCAAGGCCGATGCTGAAGCAGTCCAGAAACAACTGGTCGAAGCTGGCGCAACTTGCGAAGTTAAGTAATTAAGTAACGTCTGTCATTGGTCGGGTGCAAATCCGGCCAATGCAGAACACACAAGACAGGGGCACAACACCAGCGCGGATTAGCCGCGCGTTGTCTTTTGTCTTTTGTCTTCTGCGCAGGTCCTTCTAGGAGATTTCATGAGCTACTCATTCACCGAGAAAAAACGCATCCGGAAAAGTTTTGCCAAACGTGCAAGCATCCTTCAGGTGCCTTTTTTGCTCGCTACGCAACTGGATTCCTTCCGGGCCTTTCTGCAAGCCGACGTTAAGCCCGACAGTCGTGCCAATGAAGGTTTGCAGGCTGCGTTCACCTCGATTTTTCCGATTGCCAGTCACTCCGGCAACGCCAAGCTTGATTTTGTCAGCTATGTATTGGGTGAGCCGCCGTTTGACATGGTGGAGTGCCAGCAGCGTGGCTTAACCTACGCGGCACCGTTGCGCGCCAAGGTGCGTCTGACCATCATGGATCGCGAAGCGTCCAAACCCACGGTGAAGGAAGTCAAGGAGCAAGAGGTCTACATGGGCGAGATTCCGCTCATGACGCCGACCGGTTCGTTCATCATCAACGGTACGGATCGCGTAATCGTATCGCAGCTACACCGTTCGCCTGGCGTGTTTTTCGAGCACGACCGTGGCAAAACCCACAGCTCGGGCAAATTGCTGTTCTCGGCACGTATCATTCCTTACCGTGGTTCCTGGCTCGACTACGAGTTCGACGCTAAGGATTACCTGTATTTCCGTATCGACCGTCGCCGCAAAATGCCGGTGACCACGCTGCTAAAGGCGCTGGGGTATGGCAACGAACAGATACTGGCTGAATTCTTTACTACTGACACCTTCCATCTGGGCAAAAAGACTACCCAGTTTGAACTGGTACCGGATCGCCTGCGCGGTGAAATCGCACGTTTCGACATTGTCGATAAAAAAGGCGAAGTGATTGTACCGAAAGACAAGCGCATCACCGTCAAGCATATTCGCTTAATGCAGGAAGCGGGTTTGTCGAAGATTGCTGTGCCGGAAGAATTTTTGATGGGTCGCGTGCTGGCGGAAAACGTGATCGACAAGCAAAGCGGTGAAATCGTCGCCAACGCGAATGATGAAATTGCTGAAGCACTGTTGGCCAAGCTGCAAGAAGCGGGCATCGCCAAAATCAACACCATTTATACCAACGATCTGGATCAGGGCGCCTATATTTCAGGCACGCTGCGGACCGACGATACGCCGGATCAATATGCTGCACGCGTGGCAATTTATCGCATGATGCGTCCTGGTGAGCCGCCTACCGAAGATTCGGTAGAAGCGCTGTTCAAGGGCCTGTTCTTCAATGCAGACCGCTATGATCTGTCGGCGGTAGGCCGGATGAAGTTCAACCGTCGGGTTGGTCGTGACGAACTGGAGGGTGCCGGTATTCTGAGCACCGAGGACATTGTTGCAGTCATCAAGATTCTGGTTGAGCTGCGCAACGGTCGTGGCGAAATCGACGATATCGATCACCTTGGCAATCGCCGCGTGCGTAGCGTGGGCGAACTGGCCGAGAATCAGTTCCGGGCTGGTCTGGTGCGGGTGGAGCGCGCGGTCAAGGAGCGCCTGTCACAGGCTGAATCCGAAAATCTGATGCCGCATGATCTGATCAACGCCAAGCCGGTATCGGCGGCGGTGAAAGAATTCTTCGGCTCGAGCCAGTTGTCGCAGTTTATGGATCAAACCAATCCGCTGTCCGAGATTACCCACAAGCGCCGTGTATCGGCTTTGGGCCCCGGCGGCCTGACGCGTGAGCGCGCCGGTTTTGAGGTGCGTGACGTGCATCCGACGCACTATGGTCGGGTATGCCCGATCGAGACGCCGGAAGGTCCGAACATCGGCCTGATCAACTCGCTGGCATTGTTTGCGCGCACCAATAAATACGGTTTTCTTGAAACGCCGTATCGCAAGGTGGAGAACTCTAAAGTTACCGACCATATCGAGTACCTGTCGGCGATCGAAGAAAGCAAATACGTGATTGCCCAGGCGAATGCCGAGCTCGACAAGAGCGGCAAATTCACCAGCGAGATCGTATCCTGCCGTCACAAGAACGAATTCGAGCTGGCCAGCCCGGAGCGGATTCAGTACATGGACGTCGCGCCGTCACAAATCGTGTCGGTTGCTGCTTCGCTGATTCCGTTCCTTGAGCACGATGACGCCAACCGCGCCTTGATGGGTTCCAACATGCAGCGTCAGGCGGTGCCGTGTCTGCGTGCCGAGAAGTCCCTGGTCGGTACCGGTATCGAGCGTACTGCTGCAGTTGACTCGGGCACCACGGTACAAGCGCGGCGTGGCGGCGTGGTCGATTATGTCGATGCCGGCCGTATCGTGGTGCGTGTGAGCGACGAAGAGACCACCGCGGGTGAGGTCGGCGTTGATATCTACACGTTGATCAAATACACCCGTTCCAACCAGAACACCAACATCAACCAGCGTCCGTTGGTCAAGGTGGGTGATGTGCTGGCGCGCGGCGACGTGATAGCCGACGGTGCTTCCACCGACATGGGTGAATTGGCGCTGGGACAGAACCTGCTGGTGGCATTCATGCCATGGAACGGCTTCAACTTCGAAGATTCGATCCTAATCTCCGAGCGCGTGGTGGCAGAAGACCGCTATACCTCGATTCATATCGAAGAACTGACGGTAGTGGCGCGCGACACCAAGCTCGGGCCTGAAGAAATCACCCGCGACATTTCCAATCTGTCGGAGCGCATGCTGGGTCGTCTGGACGAATCGGGTATTTGCTACATTGGTGCGGAAGTCGAAGCCGGTGACGTGCTGGTGGGTAAGGTCACGCCCAAGGGCGAAACCCAGCTGACGCCGGAAGAGAAACTGCTGCGCGCAATTTTCGGTGAAAAAGCCTCGGACGTAAAAGACACTTCCTTGCGCGTGTCGTCCGGCATGGCGGGCACCGTGATCGACGTACAGGTATTCACGCGTGAAGGTATCGAGCGTGATGCACGCGCCAAGCAGATCATCGACAACCAGTTGTCCGAATATAAAAAGGACATGGCCGACCGCATGCGTATCGTGGAAGAAGATGCGTTTGCCCGTCTGCAGCGTCTGTTGCAGCAAAAGGTCGCCAAGGGTGGTCCGAAAAAGCTGGCCAAGGATACCAAGATTACCCAGGAGTATCTGGATAGCATGAACCGTCATGACTGGTTTGACATCCGTCTGGCGGACGAAGAAGCCAGTCGCCAGATGGAATCGCTCAAGGACAGTCTGGAACAGAAGCGCATCGAGTTTGATGGCATGTTCGAAGAGAAGAAGAAAAAACTGACCGCAGGTGATGAGTTGCCGCCGGGCGTGCAGAAGATGGTCAAGGTGTACGTGGCAGTGAAGCGCCGCCTGCAGCCGGGCGACAAGATGGCCGGCCGTCACGGTAACAAGGGCGTGGTGTCGAAGATCGTGCCGATTGAGGACATGCCGTTCATGGCCGACGGTACGCCAATGGACATCGTGCTCAACCCGTTGGGCGTGCCGTCGCGGATGAACGTCGGTCAGATTCTCGAAACCCATCTGGGCTGGGCTGCCAAGGGTCTGGGTAAAAAGATTGACGACATGCTGCAGGCGCAGAAAAAAGTGGCTGATGTGCGTGCATTCCTGGGCAAGATTTACAACGCCACGGGCAAATCCGAAGACCTCAACAGCTTCAGCGACGATGAAATCATTGAGTTGGCGCGCAATCTGCGCAACGGCGTGCCCTTTGCTACACCGGTATTTGACGGCGCAAATGAAGCCGAGATCAAGGATATGCTGGAACTGGCAGGTTTGCCACGCAGCGGTCAGATTACCTTGTGTGACGGACGTACCGGCGAAGCGTTTGATCGCCCGGTTACGGTTGGTTACATGCACGTGTTGAAACTGCACCACTTGGTAGATGACAAAATGCATGCCCGCTCTACCGGCCCGTACAGTCTGGTGACGCAACAGCCGCTGGGTGGTAAAGCCCAGTTTGGTGGTCAGCGTTTTGGCGAGATGGAAGTGTGGGCGCTGGAAGCTTACGGCGCGGCTTATGTCTTGCAGGAAATGCTGACGGTCAAGTCGGACGACGTGGCAGGACGAACCAAAGTGTATGAAAACATCGTCAAAGGCGAACACAAGATAGAAGCCGGCATGCCGGAATCATTCAATGTGCTGGTGAAAGAAATCCGCTCGCTGGCGATTGATATCGATCTTGAGCGTTACTGATAACGTGAGGGGTGAATGGCGCGCCCCTCTTGAGTTCGCGCCTCACTGGAGGAAACTATGAAAGCATTGCTCGACTTATTCAAACAGGTCACTCAGGAAGAAGAATTCGATGCCATTAAAATTGGCCTCGCTTCACCTGACAAAATTCGTTCGTGGTCGTACGGCGAAGTCAAAAAGCCCGAGACCATCAACTATCGTACCTTCAAGCCGGAGCGTGATGGCTTGTTCTGCGCCAAGATATTTGGTCCGGTCAAGGACTATGAGTGCCTGTGCGGCAAATACAAGCGTCTCAAGCACCGTGGCGTAATCTGCGAGAAGTGCGGCGTTGAAGTCACGCTGTCCAAAGTGCGCCGCGAGCGTATGGGCCACATTGACCTGGCCAGCCCGGTTGCGCATATCTGGTTCCTCAAGTCGCTGCCGTCGCGGCTGGGAATGGTGCTGGACATGACGCTGCGTGATATCGAGCGCGTGCTGTATTTCGAAGCCTACGTTGTGACCGATCCCGGCATGACGCCCCTGAATCGCGCCCAGTTGCTGACCGAGGACGACTATATCGCCAAGGTTGAAGAGTACGGCGATGAGTTCAAGGCCAGTATGGGTGCGGAAGGTGTGCGTGACCTGCTGAAGAGCATCGACATCACCAGTGAAGCCGAGACCTTGCGCGTGGATCTGGCCAAAACCGGCTCGGATACCAAAATCAAGAAAATTGCCAAGCGCCTGAAGGTGATTGAGGCGTTCCAGAAATCCGGTATCAAGCCGGAATGGATGGTGCTGGAAGTATTGCCGGTGCTACCACCTGAGCTGCGCCCGCTGGTGCCGCTGGATGGCGGTCGTTTTGCCACTTCCGATCTGAACGACTTGTACCGTCGCGTGATCAACCGTAACAACCGCCTGAAGCGCCTGCTGGAGTTGAAAGCACCTGAAATCATCGTGCGCAACGAAAAGCGCATGCTGCAGGAAGCGGTCGATTCGCTGATGGACAACGGTCGTCGCGGCAAAGCCATGACCGGCGCTAACAAGCGTCCGCTCAAATCTTTGGCCGACATGATCAAGGGCAAGGGCGGTCGTTTCCGTCAGAACTTGCTGGGCAAGCGCGTCGATTATTCCGGTCGTTCGGTGATTGTCGTGGG
>DMQT01000255.1:44528-46100 GCA_003455595.1 Betaproteobacteria bacterium | reverse complement strand
ATCAACCAGCAGGTGCAGCGCATCCAGCAGATCGTCACCAACCTGCTGCAATTCGCGCGGCCGGCAGAATTCGCCGGTTATGTCGAGCCGCTGGACGTGAACCCGCTGTTATCGGAGTGTCTGATGCTGGTCCGGCATCAGCTGGGCAAAACGCGTATCGCCGTCATTCAGGATGAAAGCGCCACCCAGCAGATCGCGATGAACCGCAATGAACTCCAGCAGGTCATCGTCAACCTGATGGTCAACGCCATTCATGCCATGCCCGACGGCGGGGTGATGACACTGGTAACGCGTGATTGGGAAAATATCGGCGTCAGTATCAGCGTGACAGATACCGGTGCAGGCATTGCCCCAGAGATACTGCCGCGGATTTTCGACCCGTTTTTCACCACCCGCAAACAGCACGGCAGCGGACTGGGACTGTCCGTCAGCTATGGCTTGCTGGAGCGCTACGGCAATCGCATCACGGTGAGCAGTGAAGTGGGCAAGGGGACCGTATTCACAATTTTTTTGCGTGCCGAGCCGGTCTATCCGGACACCTGATGGCTGGGTCGACAGGCGCGCCGGGCTGCTCTCGTTGTACCATCCAGAAAACAATCGCCCGGTCGCCTGACAGCCGCGACACGATGGACCTTCCCCCGAAATTTCGTCTTCCAGGGGTGGCGTACCGGACTCATAGACGAAGTCGTCACGCGCCGCGGCCAAGCTGTCTCAAATAGTCCCAGGGAAAAATCCCGCGATCATGTCCGTCATCAAAGCAAAGCTGTATGGCGTAAGATCCGATGGGCACAATCGAGCGGATCCGGATATCTTGCGGGCAGGGGATGACGTCCTGCCTGGCCGATGCCTGTCTGCAAGTCGTGCAGCGACACGCGCGTCGCAACGCCGCGTCCTTAAAGCGGCTGACGAAGCCGTCGCTCCAGCTGATCTCCAGTTCTCCGGAAGCCTGAAGCTGTCGTATTTCGATCGGTGTAGGATCATTTTGCATAATTAAGCTCCTTGCTCAATGTGCTAATCAACCGCATCTTCAGCAGCAATAATGCGACTGGGTTCGTGCAAATGGCGCGCCTTGTCGTCCAACAGATAGTTTAACCACAGGTTGCTCACCTTCTCCTGCACGCTGTTCTGGCCCTGGCGCGCCTTGAGGTTGCCAAAGTCCACCGCAAACAGCGGTTGGTGTTGATTGAAACAGGAAAACACGATGCCGGCCGGCAACTTGGTCTCAGGGTCATGATGCTGGCACAGGCACTGGGCGCAGACCTCCTTCATCATGCACTGCATCGGGCTGTTGACTGCCACCAGCGCCTTGAGCTGCGGTTTCAGCAAATGCCGCAAGGTGGTGCGCAATGCGCCAGACATGCGTTCCATCGAGGCCGGATTGTCGGACATCAACAGGGTATCCGTGAGTGCCAGCCAGCTTGAATAGCTGCCTTCGGTTTCCAGGCAGGCGCTGATGTAGTCATCGATTCCGTGCGTGAAACAGATGTCCTGCGATCGTTTGCAATGGAGCGCCGGACCTTCGTCGAGTATCCATATCGCCTGGTCAGACAGAATTTCCATGACCGCCTGAAC
>DMQT01000255.1:35094-44366 GCA_003455595.1 Betaproteobacteria bacterium | reverse complement strand
TTTTCAGGCATGGGCAGGCCGGTACCGGTCGGCCCCATCAGTATCACCGGCTCCCCTGGCGCTAGCTGGGCAGCGATACGGCTGGAGGCGCCGACTTCGTTAACCAGCAGTTTGATTTCGCCGGTCTGCTTATCCACGTCGATGCCGTCGATCGCCATGCCTTCCATTTGCAGCACCGTCCCGTGCAGACGATCAGCACGGGCATGGAAATTCTGCAGCCGGTAAATCTGGCCAGGCTGCCAATTCTGGGCAGCCTGGGGCGCCCGTACCGTGACGCTCACCACATTGCCGCCCAAACGCTCCACGCTGGTCACCACCGGGCAAAGCCACCTGTCCAGGTTTTCCACGAAGCGTTTCCAGGCGCGCTGTGTTTGCCTGGTTGAATCAATCGGCGCATGCAAGCGTTCCTCGAACAGCGCCACAATCTCACGCGCACCCCGTTTTCCGGAAGCCATTGCCTTCACCACGCTGCCCTGAAACTGCGGGTGATTATCGCCGTAGATGCTGATTCGGTGACGCCCTTTCTGGTAGGAAGTCAGGAATCCGATATCCTTGCTCTTGCAGTTCCCTTGCGTGGCCGCTCTGTACAAGGCAGTCTCGCCCGTCTGTTGTTTGTGCGTCGCAAAATACTTGCCATCCATCGCGAACACCCCAGGGTGCTCGCGATTGTAAACCGTGTTGGGACTGCTGCCGGCGGCGATGAACACCGAGCGCGCAGGCAGTTCAACTGGCTCCCCGCTGTCGATCCAGCCGCCCTCAGCGCTCCTGACCAATCGGCGAAACATCATTCCCTTAACGTGGCCAGCGACATCCAGCATTGCTTCCGCGGGGTCCAAGCCTTGCGCATAAAAGATACCTTCCTGCAGGGCTTTCTCGATTTCCTCGTGATTCCGCAGATAGGCAGGCGACTCGTTCATCGCACGACGGTAAACCACGGTTACGCCGCCCCATGCCCGCAGCAGCGGCGCAAAATCGGGCGCTTCGTCAGCCAGCTGTGCACGTAGTCGCTCAGCGCGAATCAGCCTGCCATGCGCCAGAAATTCTTCGAGAATCTCTTGCTCGACTGCGCTGAGACTGGCATCCCAGTGGCCAGCGGAAGTGAGTCTCTCATGGCGCTCCAGAAGTTTCTCGACTTGCAGCACGTAATAGGCCTGAACTTCGGTTGCCGTATCGATTGCGCTGAGTCCGCCGCCAATGACCAGCGCCGGCAGCCGAACTTGCAGATTCGCCAAACTGTCTTTTTTCGAGGCGCCGGTGAGTTGCAAGGCCATCAGAAAATCGCTTGCCTGGCGGATGCCATGTGCCAGGTTGTTCTTGATCTGGATCACCGTCGGCTTGCCGGCGCCCGTCGCCAGCGCAATGTGCTCGAAGCCCAGCGTCCAGGCATCGTCTATGGTCATGGTGCCGCCGAAACGGACGCCGCCGTAAACACGAAAATACCGATTGCGTGCCAGCGTCAGGTAAACCAGTTTGAGGAAATTCTTGTCCCAGCGCACCGTGATACCGTACTCTGCTACGCCGCCGAACCCGGTCATGACGCGTTCATCCAGGGGTTCATTCAAGTCGCTTACGTGTTCGATGGGCAGGGGAATCCGGCCAGCGGACCCGGTCCATGCTTCATCCAGCGGCTCGATTTTCAAGCCGTCGATTGCCACCACGCCGAACCCGGCCTGCAGCAGGTGATGTGACAGATTGAAGCCTGCCGGCCCGGCGCCGACGCATAGAATTCGTGTGTCGTGGTGAGGCAGCGCATAGGGGCGAACCCGATTGAGCGGGTTCCAGCGGGTCAGAAAATAATATATTTCGAATCCCCATGGCCAGTTCAGGACGTCGGTCAGGATGCGCGTCTCGATCTGCGGAATATCGACCGGATCCTGCTTCTGATAAATACAGCCCTTCATGCAGTCGTTGCAGATGCGGTTGCCGGTGGCGGGCACCAGCGGATTGTCAATCATGATCACCGCCAGCGCAGCCAGCGTATAGGCGTCCAGCTTCAGCGTATGCGCTTCCGATATGCGCTCTTCCAGTGGACAACCGGTGAGTTCCACACCCAGCGAATTGGTGCGGAATCCGCCATTCTCCTTGTCCGGAAAGCCCCTGGAACAGAAGTCACCTTCATGGTCATGGCAGTAAACGCAGTAATGCACATGGTTCATCGTTTCGCGCAAATTGAAGCGCGGGTCGGTCAACCCGAAGCCGTCGCGCCGCCGCTGCCGCTCGGGGAGGCCGCCAACCCGCCCGGACGGATCGTTCTCCACGGGCAGTGTCGGCACCAGCTTCATATATTCGATTTTCTGCGGCAGCTTGAAACTGACCCAGCCGGCCACACGCTCCCGGCCTGCCGGGGTGTTGTATGCGGCATAGGCCCATTCTTCCAGCAGGCCGAGAATTTCGTCAGCACCCGACTCGGTAGCCAGCACCCAAAGTTGCGCGACAGCCAGTTCCCGATCGGTCGGGCACTGTGTATTCAGTTTCAGTTCAAGCAGTTCATCCAGTATTTGAAATGAGCGTGTGGCTGCGCGCTTGCGGCGTACGCGCGGCTTGATGAATTTTTCCTTGAACGCGTGAATAGGCTCATCCAGTAACTGCTGTCGCCTTAATCCATTGCGTGCTGCCTCAACGCCGAAAACGTCTACCAGAAAATCTTCAAGGCACCGACCCACTTCGATCAACAAACCGGACTCTGCAACGGCACCCATCTCCGCACCATTTCTATAGGTCCGGAATTGCGCGGCCAACAGGCGGTCACTGTCAGCAAGAAAGTGCAGAAACAGCTCATCCAATACAGGCAACCGCTCTGCTTCGTATATATCTCCGTATTTGAATCCAGTTAACTTCAATTCGAATGATGTCATCTCTGCTCTTTCTTAAAACAATTTCCATTCATTCAGGAATGCATCTGAATCGTCTGCATTTTGCTAACCTCATAATCACGATAAGACATGTCATTACAAGTTGTTCTGTAACAAGCCAGGCACTCTCACCTGGCTCTGCACAGCGCGGTTAAATAAGCTCTGCCACGCCTTGCGGTCCTACTTCCATACCAAACCCGCCCATTCCCTCCTTGAGGTCTCCGCCCATGGCCTTGAAGCTTTCTTCGCGGATAAGCTCATGCAGCTGCCGTTTCAGCAGGAGAAATTCATTCGACGTCGTCATTTCCGCGACACGCGGCCGCGGCAGCGGCACTTCAATTTCCGCCTTGATGCGGCCGGGTCTTGCGGTCATCACATAGACCTTGTCGGAGAGGAAAATCGACTCGTCAATATCGTGCGTGATGAACAGCACGGAGAGCCGGAAACGTTGCCACATGTTGGTCAGAATTTGCTGCATCACGACGCGCGTCTGTGCATCCAGCGCACCGAAAGGTTCGTCCATCAGCAGTACTTGAGGGCTGGTCGCCAGCGCGCGGACGATGCCGACGCGCTGCTTCATTCCCCCCGATAACTGGTCCGGATAATGGTTTTCGAACGCCAGCAATCCAGCCAGCCCAAGCAGCGTCCTGGCCGCCGTTCCTCGCTCATGACTGGTGCGGCCTTGCATTTTCAGACCGAACTCCACGTTCTTGCGAACCGTCATCCAGGGAAACAGCGAATATTGCTGAAACACCATGCCACGCTCGGCACCGGGCCCGCGCACCTCCGTCCCATCGACCAGAACGCTGCCGCCTGAGCGCTTGACGAATCCCGCCACGACATTCAGCAGCGTTGACTTTCCGCAGCCGGAAGGGCCGAGTATGGATACGAACTCACCTGGTTTTACATCAATGCTGACATCACTGACAGCCTCGACCTTGTTTGCACCGAAACCGAAGCGAACATCCAGATTCCTGATTTCCACATTGCCTTTATCTGCCGTCATGCCTTGTTCCCTCCGTTCTGGTTAGCCCAGGGCATGCCCAAGCGTCCGATCCAGCGTATTACCGTACTGCAGGCCAAGCCCAGGAATCCGATCACGATCATGCCGATGACAATGTCCGAATACTGGATCAGGGAATAAGCTTCCCAGGTGAAATAGCCGATCCCGTACTGGCCGGAAATCATTTCCGCGGCGATTAGTGAAACCCATGCCACACCCATGCCTACTGACAAGCCGTTGAAGATTTGCGGCAGGGCGGCAGGCAAGATGACCTGCCGCAACAATGCGGGCTCTTTCGCGCCGAGACAGCGTGCGGCGCGAATCAGCACCGGATCGACACTGGTCACCCCGTGCACCGTGCTCAGCAGGATCGGGAAAAACGATCCCAGGAAGGTGATGAAGACGATGCTGCCTTCGTTGGTAGGCCACAACATGATGGCTATCGGTACCCAGGCAATGGCAGGAATCGGCCGGAGTATTTCGAGCACCGGAAACATGAGTTGCCTGGCCATGCGGTAGCGGCCGATGACGAGCCCAAGCGTGATGCCAAAAACCACTGCGATACCGAATCCCAGCAGGATTCTACGTAAACTGATCAGCATGTTTTCGTAGAAACTGCCGTCCTTGCTCAATCTCACCATTTCATTGAAGACGTCCAGCGGCGCCGGAATGTTGGTAAACCGGACATAGAAGTCGAGTCGATATTTCACGGCCAGATACCAGACTCCGATGAACAGTGCGATGGAGGTCAGTGCAAGCACCGCAGAGCCAGCATTGCGTCCGATCCAGCCAGTCAGACTGCGCAAGAGCGCACCGCCTGGCGTGACCTGGATAGCCGAAGTATCCGGCTGTCTGACAATCGCACTGCCCTGGTCATTCGCTGGCGTTGCCGCCGTCTCCGGCGCACTTGCCTCACCGTTTGTCTCTTCGTGATAGTTAATCAGCTCTGCGGTTCGCATCATTACCTCCCTACGCTTGCTGCGGTGAGCACTTCGGTGTAATTCGCAACCTTGCCCCCATGCTTGGCAGCGTATGCAGCAGCATCATTTTTCAACAGGAACGGGACGATGGAAGGGTGTTTTGGCTGTTTGACATCAAGGGCATAGAACGCTTTGTCAGCGAACAGCTTGATCCCGTACGTCTTGTCGAACAGGTAAACCACATCTATCTTCTTGCCTTCGGATGCGGCTTTCTTTACCGCAGCCAACGTGCAGTCCGGCGAGCTATAGGCTGTAATGGCGCCGTTTTCTATCCACACCTCACCGCCTTCTCTGGGGTTCTTGATCGGCTTCCTGCACAAGGGATCCATGCCGCCAATTTCATACCCGGCAAAACTTGCCTTCTGCTTGTCGTAATCAAGTCCTTTTTCTTTGAAAGCCTCGCGAATGTAAGACTCGTTAACCCAGGCATCGGCATTGAATTGCTTTACTTTCCCCATACGCTGCAGCACGCCTGTGTCGTATTTGATGGTCTCTATCCATTTCGGCTTGATCGTGGGATCCAGCGTGTGGATGCCGCTTGGTCCAAGAAATATATAGACGACTTCTTTTTCGACTTTGGTCCAGTCCTGAATCTTCTCCGCAGCCAATTTTGGATTCTTGCGCACCCAGTCGTTCGCGTCCAACAGCGCTTTCAGATAGGCGACGACGACTTCCGGGTATTTATCCGCAAAATCCTTGCGCACAACGATGCCGTGCATGGTCGGCACCTTGGTCTCCACACCGTCGAAGATTTTGCGCGCGAAGCCGCGGTAGGGGAGCAGCTCAGCGAAGGGCACGAAATCCGCGTGCGCATCGATCTTGCCCTCCTGCAGGTTGGTCGTACCCACCTCAGGACTCTGGCTCGACAGCTTCCAGAAGTCTTCCTTCCAGCCCCTGTCCTCCATCGCCTTCAGCAGCATGCCATGGGCTGCGGAACCGAACGGTACGGATATGTTCTTGCCCTTCAGGTCGGACAACTGGTAGTAAGGCGAGTCCTTGCGCACGACGACGCCATTGCCTGCACCATCCTTGTTGTACGCAATAATCGCGATCAACTCGCTCTTGGTGTCGTTACTGTTCTGGAAGGTGGCGCCATTCACCAGCAATGGATAGTCGCCCATCATCCCGATCTGCAACTTGTTCGCCATCATGCCGTTGGTGACGGGCGGGCCGGAGGTGAAATTCTGCCAATCGACCTTGAATTGAATATCCTTGTACTTGCCGGTTTTCGGCAGGTATTTTTCCAGCAAGCCCAGCTTCTCGATGACTATTCCGGCAGTGACAGTGTTGGTCGTGGTGTTCTGGATACCTATGCCGATCGTTACCTCTTCGGCATGTGCCGCCACCGTTAAAAATGCGGACGACGCCAGTGCCGCAGTTGCGAGCAACAATTTAAATAATGCTGCTGCTGTTCCGGTTGTATTACTTGTTAGCCGCGTAGTCACAATAGGTACCCCTTTTAAAATGAGTTACGAAGTTTTTAAATAGGCAACTTTTATACCTAACGAGTATTTTTTATAACAACCTGTTTTATTTAATCTTTATCCTCTTGCTGCTGTGTTGCTCGCACTGCCGGCGTGCGCTACATCGTGATTTGCACAGTATTCATGCAGGCACCCATCAACCTGTTTGCAGGTACTGAAATTTTTCCTGAACTTCCATCCATTCATCAGCATCTGCGAGTGCATCCACCCTGGCACTGATCACTGGCCACAATTGAGACAGTTCTTCGTTCAAAGCCACATATTTTTCATACTCGGGCGGCAAATCTTCCGCTGCGAAAATCGCACCGGCAGGACATTCGTCAACACACAGCGAACAGTCGATGCACACAGCTGAGTTGATCACTAAAAAGTTGGGGCCTTCATGGAAACAATCCACCGGGCATACCTCAACACAATCGGTAAATTTGCAGCGGATGCAGGGTTCGGCAACGATATAGGTCATGGCATTTTTCCCTTCCAGTAAGCTTTATCAGTGCCCTAGCGCGCAATCTGGCTGATGGCCAGCTTGGCCAGTTTGCGCACATCGGGATCAGGGTCTTCGAGTGCTTTTTCCAGTGCAGGCAGCGCCCTGGCGTCGCCCACTTCACCTAAGGCGACGGCGGCTTCCTTACGCAGGTTGCTCACCGCGTGAAACAAAGCCTCGGAAAGCGCAGGTAGCGCCTCGCGACTCTTGAGCTTGCCGAGACTGCGCGCCGCCTTGATCCTGACTTGCCAATAGCTGTCCTGCATTGCGGCAATAAGTTGAGAAATCGCGTTTTCCGCGCGCAACTTACCCAGTGTCATGACGGCTTCCTCGCGTACCTGCCAGGACGCATCATTCAAAGCATCAATCAGGGCAGGAAACACTGCAGGCAATGACGGCGCAAAGCCAAGTGCGCCCACTGCGATGCGTCTCACCTCTGAATCTGCATCCTGTGTGGCAACCCTGGACAATGACGCCAGTGCATGTGGATTTTTCAGGTAACCCAGTACGCCGACTGCCGCCTGCCGCACACCGGCGTCCGCATCGGCAATGGCTGCCAGGGCCGGTTCCAGACTGCCCGGCACCTTGAGTTCCTTCAATGCCCGGAAAATCGCTGCCTTGGCATAACCTGAAGACGTGTCCAGCGCGTTAAGCAAGACGCCGCCGAGACTGGCGTCTTTCAGTTCGCCAAGCGATAACGCTGCGTTTGCGCCAACTTGCGGGTCGCTGTCAGTCAACACGGCGATCAGCGCCGCAACAACCGCTTCGCTCTCATATCCTTCCAGCGCCGCCGCCGCCTCGGCACGCACGTTGGCATCGACGTCGTGCAGCGCGTCGATTAATAGCGGCTCGATCAGGTCTTCGTCTTCGCTATCCGCCAGGTCCATCAATGCAATGCGTCTGATTTCCGGGTCAGCGTCAATCATGCGCAGTTTTAGCTGCGCGGATATGCCATTTTGAGTGGTTAGTGCTGTCATGTTCTGGCTCCCGGCTTAACGCAACAGATAAGGAATATCGACATGCACGGCTCCGGTCGGGCAGTCTTTCTCGCACGGCATGCAATACCAGCACTCGTCGAACTTCATGTAGGCCGTACCTTTGGCAATATCAATTGCCAGCACGTCGAGCGGGCATACATCCACGCATACGGTGCAGCCCTTGGCGGCAATGCATTTTTCTTCATCTACCGTGACGGGCACGGTTACTCGGTTCATGGCGTAGGTCATGGCATCTCTCCTGTTAAGCAGCCGCGGATTCTTTGACGATCCGCAACTTTTGGTAGGCAGTTTTTTCTTCCTCATCCAGGGGAACGATGTAGGGTTCGATCGGGCGCGTGAAGCAGGTCATCTCGCCGTTAGCACCCTTCTTCACCTGCACATGGACGAACCAGTCGGCGTCATTTTTCTCTGGGTAATCCACCCGATAGTGATACAGCCCCCATCGGCTTTCCTTGCGAAACAACGACGCTTGTGCGGCCATTTCGGCGCAATCACGGATGGCGTGAATTTCCAGTGCGCGCATCAATTCGTGCGGATTGGCGGCACTCAACCGGGAAAGGTCTGCCTGGATTTCTGCGAAGCGCTGCAGGCCGATTTCCATCTTTCGGGTGACTTTGGGCGGCTGCAGATAGTCATTGACCATGCGGCGCAACTTGTACTCGACCTGACTGGGAGGCAGTCCGTCTACCACATCCAGTGGCCCCCATACGCGTTTTCTCTCTGCTTCAACCTGATTGCTATCTACTGGCGGCAATGCGTGATCAGCGCAGTATTCAGCCGCACTTTCACCCGCCAGCTTGCCGTAGACAAATGCACCCAGCATGTAGTTATGCGGGACGCAGGCCAGGTCACCGGCCGCATACAGGCCCGGCACCGTGGTTTCGGCGCGCTCATTGACCCACACGCCTGAACCGCTATGGCCGCTACACAAGCCAATCTCGGAGATATGCATTTCCACCATGCCCGAGCGGTAGTCGAGACCGCGCCCTTCGTGAAAACGCCCGCGGCTGGGTCTTTCATTGGTGTGAAGAATCTCTTCGATCGTGGAAATGGTTTCTTCGGCCAGATGGTCCATTTTCAGGAACACCGGGCCATTGCCGCCTTCGAGTTCCTTGTAGAACTCCATCATCATCTGGCCGCTCCAGTAATCGCACTCTATGAAACGGTCGCCGTTTGCGTTCGCGGTGTAGCCCCCGAATGGCCCCGTTACATAAGCACAGGAAGGCCCGTTGTAATCCTTGATCAAAGGATTGATCTGAAAGCACTCGATACCGGAGAGCTCGGCGCCAGCGTGATAAGCCAGGCTGTAACCATCGCCCGCATTCGTGGGGTTTTCATAAGTACCGAACAGATAGCCGGAAGAGGGCATACCGAGGCGCCCCGCTGCGCCGGTGGCTAGAATGACGGTTTTCGAGCGAATCACATAGAAATCCGCAGTACGGCTGTCTACCGCCATCGCGCCGGCAATCGC
>DMQT01000255.1:28861-34940 GCA_003455595.1 Betaproteobacteria bacterium | reverse complement strand
AGCTGCCGGTACAACACTTTCTTCATGTTGTGTCCTTCCGGCATGGGCAGAACATAGGTACCGATGTGATGGACTTTCTTGACCGCGTAATCCCCGGTCTCGTCCTTTTCGAACTTCACGCCCCAGCTGTCCAGTTCCTGAATCATCGCGAAGCTGCTGGTGGCATATTCCATCACGGTCTTCTGGTTGACGATGCCGTCGTTGGCCACCGTGATTTCCTTCACATACTGCTCGGGCGTGGCATGCCCGGGGATGACCGCGTTGTTGAGTCCGTCCATCCCCATGGAGATGGCGCCGCTGCGTTTGACATTGGCTTTTTCCATCACCAGCACGCGTAATGCAGGGTTCTTTTCCTTGGCCTTGGCGGCGGCCATCGGCCCGGCTGTTCCACCGCCGATTACCAGTACATCCACTTCCATTTCGATAGTATTCATTGAAGCCTCTCCTTAGTTCAAAATGAATCGACGTTAAATGCGGCCGCGTTCGACACGAAGGCGGTACTGGAAGGCATCGCCGCGGTAGTAGAGATATTCGAAATCGAGCGGCTGGTTGTCGGTGGTAAACGTCAGGCGCTCGATGCGCAGAACGGGTGCCCCTTCTTGCAGATGGATCAATCTGCCCAATGATTCGTCGGCCAGCATGGCTTCGATCTGCAGTTCTGCCTGACCCAGCGAATAGCCGTAGTCATTTTCCAGAATCAAAAAAATGTCGCGGTGCGCGAGGTCTTCCTTGATCAGGCGCTCGCCAACCGTTCTTGGCAGATAGCTCACATCCAGCGAAATGGGCGCGCGGTTCAGGTAACGCACGCGGCGGATCTCGGACACCATTTCGTTCTCGTCCAGACCCAGTTTCTTCGCAACGATTTTGTCGGCGGGAACGATCTTGAAACTGACGACCTGGGAAAAGGTTTCGTAGCCCATAGTCGCCATAGCCTCGCCAAACCCTTGCAACTTGCCGATGTTTTGAAACGCCTTGGGTTGCGACACATACGTACCCTTGCCGTGTATCTTGAAAATCAGGCCTGCCTTCTGCAGGTCGCCCAGGGCTTGCCGGACTGTAATTCGGCTGACGTCAAACGAACGTGTCAGTTCGCTCTCCGAAGGCATCTGCTCATGCGCCTTGTAAGTTCCATCCAGGATGCGGGTTCTCAGGATCTCCTTGATCTGCGTGTACAGCGGTATAGGCGAAAGAGACAATACAGTTTCTTTTTTCGGTTCCATTTGTCGGCCAGCTCCAGAACATATGCTTACTTGTTATGACATGGTGGACAAAAGCAAACGGCGTGCCAGATATAAAATGTACCTACATTAAATATCAAGTAATTGATATGTAATGATTTATTAAGGATTTAAAGATGTCGCGGAGGCGTTGTGATTTGCACCCGGATCGTGCATGCCCGGAACGGCACGCACAAAACAGGGGCTAACTTAATTGGCATTGTCAGGGTGTGCTTGTACTAGCGGCCGATGTTCATTCAAAGGGAATTAATGCAAAGATTCCACCAAACCCCCAGCAGGGAGCTGGGCAACAGCTGCGCATACCACCTTACGAAGCTGAACTGAAAAAACACATCCTGACCAACCTGTACCGCGCCCGCCCGGCCTGGCAGGGCCACGCCCAACAAGCGTTGGGCAGTGCGGTGGCAAACGCTGACGGCTGCACGGATTACACTGGGAACATGCCTGACGCAGAAATGCTGCGGCGCTGGTTGAGCTTGAATCTCAAGCGACGTTGAACCGATCCAATATGAGGTAAAAATGGCAACGACTTTTGACTGTATTGTGCAAAGTCTGAACGAGGCCGTGGCGTACGCCAAAGGCAAGAAACTGGTGGATAAACCCTGCGCACCAGAAACGGTGGAAGTCTCCGCTGTGCGTCCGGGCATGGGCGTGATGCTGGTGTTGCTGAATGTCATCAAGCGTGCCCGATGCGGTGCAGCTGGCGTTGAGTTGACTCTTAAAATGCCCGTTGACGCTCGCTGCATTTCCCCGGATTCAAGCAGACAGACGGTGACCTCATGACGCCAGCCAGCAAACGTGATTTTCTGCTGCTGATTTCCATCATCGGCGGCTTGGCGCTGCTCAGCTCCACGCTGTCCAAGACGCCTGTATTGCCGCTGTTTGCGCACGCGCTGGGCGCGACGCCGGCGGAAATCGGCTGGATCGTGATGGCGTCCACGGTGCCGGGGATACTCATCAGTTTCCCCGCCGGGGCACTGTCGGATTATCTGGGCAAGCGCACGGTGATGCGGGCGGCGCTGGTGATTTTTGCCACTGCGCCGTTTCTCTATTTGCTGGTGACTGACGTCACGCAGTTGATTGTGGTGCGCTTTTATCACGGCTTCGCCACGGCGATTTTCGGTACGGTGGCGACGGCGGCGATTGCGCAGCGCTATGTCGCGGATCGTGCTGCCAAGCTGTCGACTTTTTCATCGGCTACCATCGTTGGGCGCTCGGTGGCGCCGTTCCTGGGGGGCGCGTTGATTTCGTTGGCGAGTTTTCACATGGTGTACGTGGCGTGCGCGGTGAGCGGCGTGCTGGCGCTGGCATTGAGCCTGTGGTTGCCGCGCGAAACAGAGACGGCGACCGCTAAAATACAGCGGCCAGCTTTCTTCGCTAGTCTGCGCGCGGTGGTGTCGAACCGCTATATTCTGGCGACCAGCGGGGTGGAGGCAGCGCTGTATCTGGTATTCGGCGCAGTCGAGGCGTTTCTGGCCTTGTACGCCGCTCAGCTGGGCATCCCGGCCTGGCAGATCGGCATCATTCTCGGTGCGCAGTTGCTCAGCATTGTGCTGCTCAAGCCGATCATGGGTACGATTTCGGACAAGACCGGGCGCGAGCGGGTGATTATTCCCGGTCTGGTGGTGGCGGGGCTGTCGGTGCTGTTGCTGCCGGTCTGGTCGAGTTTGATCGGCCTGATCGTACTGATGTCGGTGTTCGGCATTGGCTTTGCAGCAGTGAGTTCGTCCACCTCGGCGCTGGTAGCGGATCTGACCAAAAACGGCGCGTTCGGCGCGTCCATGGGCGTGTTGAGAACCATCATGGATATCGGCCAGGCCATCGGGCCGGTGCTGACCGGCTGGATGGTCGGGCGTTACGGTTATACGGCGGCATTTGTGCTGCTGGCGCTGATCTTGCTGACAGCGGCGGGGGGGTTT
This sequence comes from Betaproteobacteria bacterium, assembly GCA_003455595.1. Classification (GTDB taxonomy): domain Bacteria; phylum Pseudomonadota; class Gammaproteobacteria; order Burkholderiales; family Sulfuriferulaceae; genus Sulfuriferula. The sequence continues at coordinate 31,783 of DMQT01000255.1, read as the reverse complement.
GCCGGGCTGGCCGGGCAGCGTCGGCGGATGCCGGCATGAACCTTGGCAATTGGCCGGGGTCATTCGAGTGTCGCTGACTGCGTGCTACTATCTGCGCTTGATGAAAACCCTGGTTAAATTCATGACCGTATGGCTGTTGTTGTTCGCCGTGCCGGCCCAAACGCTGGCCGCTGCGGCAATGATGGCGTGCGCGCCGAGCCAGCCCATGTCGTCGCATGCGCACATGATCCAGGCGGAGCACGCAGACATGGCCGCCATGCCGTGCTGCCCGGACAAGGCGGATCAAAAGTCGCAGCCGGTCAAGCCGTGTGCCGCCTGCGCGGCGTGTTGCATCGGCGTGGCGATGACGACGGTGCCCGTCGGCATTCAGGCGCCGACGCTGTTTGTCAGCGCGCCTAATCCGGTTTATCAGGTGTCCTTTCTCAGCTTCGTTTCCGCCACCCTCGAACGTCCCCCGCAAACCGCCTTGATTTAGTTTTCACGCCTGCGCGCTCAATGACGTGCAGAATCTGTTGACTGAAATACGAGGTTCACCATGAAAACCCAACTTGTAATTGCGCTGACCGCGATCTGCACAGCGTCGCCCTGAGCGCTGGCCGCCTTGCCCGACCCGGCGGACGCCAGCGTTGCTGTGCCTGCGCCGCAGTATGTTTCACCGCTGATCGGCTACAGCATTGCGCCGGACAGCACCTCGCCCGATAAACACTGGCGTGCTGCCAACGAAGCCGCGGCGTAACAGGACAGCATGGCGGGGATGGATATGTCGGGCATGGACATGTCCGACCCTGACGCACACAAGGCGACCAAGCCATGATGCGCGTACATCGAAACCTCATGTGGCTGCCGCTGGTGGCGGTGCTGGGCGGCTGTGCCAGCTTTTCCAAAGACGGCGGCTTTGATTCGGTGGCGCAGCTGACCAAAAGCCGCCTGGATAAATCGCTCACGCCATTACGCAACGCCAACGACGCGCAAACCATCGAGACGCAAGTGCAGAGCCTGCTGGCAAAACCGTTAACGGCCGACAGCGCGGTGCAGATTGCGCTGCTGAACAATCGCGGCTTGCAGGCGCGCTATGCCGAGCTGGGCATAGCCGAGGCCGATCTGGTGCAGGCCGGGCGGCTGCAAAACCCGCGTTTCGATTTCAAGCACGTCACGCAAGGTGCGGACACGATGATCGAGCGCACCTTTACCGTGAGTCTGCTCAACCTCATCATGCTGCCGCAGGCCAGCCGACTGGAGCGCCAGCGGTTTAACCTGGTGCAAACCGAGGTCGCCAACCAGGTGTTGAAACTGGCTGCTGAGACGCGCCGTGCCTACTTTGAAGCGGTCGCCGCACAGCAGGGCGTGGTCTACGCCAAACAGGTCAACCTGGCCGCACAGGCAGGAGCCGAACTGGGCGGGCAGATGGCGAAAGTGGGCAACTGGAGCAAGCTGGAGGAAGACCGCGAGCAGGTGTTTTATGCCGACGCTACCAGTGCGCGGCTGATGGCGAATCGCGATGCCGTGATGACGCGGGAAAAGTTCACACGCCTGCTTGGGCTGTGGGGCAAGGACACACAATTTACACTGCCAGAACGCTTGCCCGACTTGCCTGCCCAGCCGCTGGAAATCCGCGACGCTGAAGCCTATGCGATAGCGCAGCGGCTGGACATTCAGGCCGCGCGCCAGCAAACCGCCAATCTGGCGAAATCACTTGGCCTGACGCGCACCACGCGTTTTCTCAACGTGCTCGATCTGGGTTATGTGCGCAATACCGACAGCGGTCTGCCGCGCGGCACCGGCTACGAGCTGACGCTAGAAATACCCTTGTTCGACTGGGGCGGCGCGCGCGTGGCGAAAGCTGAGGCGATTTACATGCAATCGGCCAATCGGCTGGCGGAAACCGCCGTCAACGCCCGCAGTGAAGTGCGCGAATCGTATCTGGCTTATCGCGGCGCCTATGACCTGGCTGCGCATTATCGCGACAATGTGGTGCCGTTGCGCAAACGCATCGCCGACCAGAATCTGCTGCGCTACAACGGCATGCTGACCAGCGTATTCGAGCTGTTGGCCGATGCACGCGAGCAGGTGCTGAGCGTGAACGGCTACATCGTCGCACTGAAAAACTACTGGGTGGCCGAGACCGATCTCGCCGCCTCGTTTGGCGGGCAACTGCCCGTGATCGCCACACAAGGAACCCAACCATGACCAGCCGCCGCGATTTTTTAACTGCTTCGGGTGCCGCCCTGATCGGTGCCGCTTCGGTCAGCCGGGTGCAGGCCGCCAGCCTGCCCGAAGCCATCAGCCAGACCGTACCCGATACCATGTCGCCGCAGGCACCGCCGAATGGCCGCCATTTCAACCCGGTGGTCACGCTCAACGGCTGGAGCCTGCCGTGGCGTGTGAAGAACGGCTGGAAGGAATTTCACCTGGTGGCCGAGCCGGTGGTGCGCGAAATCGCTCCCGGCATGAAGGCTAATCTGTGGGGCTATAACGGCCAAAGCCCCGGCCCAACCATCGAGGTGGTGGAGGGCGACAAGGTACGCATTTTCGTCACCAACAAGCTGCCCGAATACACCAGCGTGCACTGGCACGGGCAGATTCTGCCGAATGGCATGGACGGCCTCAGCGGGCTGACGCAGCCGCCGATCTTGCCGGGCAAGACCTTTGTCTACGAATTCGAGGCGAAGCATGCGGGGACGTTCATGTATCACCCGCACGCCGACGAGATGACGCAGATGGCAATGGGCATGATGGGGTTCTGGGTGACGCACCCGAAAGACCATAAGTTCATGGCGGTAGACCGCGATTTCGTGTTCATCCTGAACGCCTATGACGTCGAGCCGGGCAGCTATACGCCGAAGGTGAATACCATGCTCGACTTCAATCTGTGGACCTGGAACAGCCGCGCCTTTCCTGGCATCGATCCACTGATCGTGCGGC
>DMQT01000255.1:26696-28726 GCA_003455595.1 Betaproteobacteria bacterium | reverse complement strand
ACCGACGGCGGCTGGGTGCCGAAATCGGCGCGCTGGCCGGAAGTGACCACCGACATCGCGGTGGGGCAGATGCGCGCGTTTGAATTTGTCGCGGAACACCCTGGTGACTGGGTGTTTCATTGCCATAAGGCGCATCACACCATGAACGCCATGGGGCACAGCGTGCCGACCATGATCGGCGTAAACCAGACCGGCATCGCCAAAAAAATCACCCAGCTGGTGCCGGATTACATGGTGATGGGAGATAAGGGCGGCAGCATGGGCGGGATGGAAATGCCGCTGCCGGACAATACCCTGCCGATGATGATGGGCGAGGGGCCGTACGGCAACATTGAGATGGGCGGCATGTTCAGCATCGTCAAAGTGCGCGAAGGTCTGGCGCGCAACGATTACAAAGACCCCGGCTGGTACAGGCAGCTGCCCGGCACGCAAGCCTATGAGTGGAAAGGCGACATGCCCGCTGCGTCCAAGGCGCCGCCGCAGCCTGGCGCGACGCCGTCAACACCGACGCAGCCGGTGCTCAACATCAAACGCGGCGGCGTGCACGAGCACTGAGCCAGTGCGTCAACGCTACCCACGGGGTGTGAGCGATGGGTAGCGTACGCCTTTGGCAGGCTGTGCCCGGATGTATTCAATTTGGCACTGTCGGCTGTGCATGGTTGTGTTCATTGGCTTCGACGATTTTCAGGCTGCGATCCAGCTTGGCTGACACAACGGTCTGCACCAGCATGCTTGTTGTCGTCGTAAGGAGACGAATTCAATGCATCGTAGGCAGTAATTGACATCGTGCCGGGAGGGTGTGAGGCAGGCTTGCATTATTCAAGACGATTAAATGCAGGAAATAAGCATCAGGTCAGCAATAAATGCGCCACGCAGAAAGAAATTTCCCCGCTGATCTTTGAGCCGGGCGGGATCCATGGTTGATCTGTCATGATTCTTGCTTAGCACCTCTGGATAGACAAAATTGAGCTCGCCTGAGCGATTCGCCATGTTTTACACGCATGGCAATATCAATAACTATCCTGAGGAGATTCAATGTTTGGTGGTTATGAGCATCCTGTAATGAGCCTGGCAAAACGTCTGGTCGATCCGCTGCTGATTTTTGTGTCGCTGATTATCTCGGTGTCGGTAGGATCGACAGAGTTTGATGGCCTGCATTTGTTGCTCGGTGTGTTCGCCTTTCTCGTCGCAGCGCAGGTGTTTGATAGTTTCGAGTTTTTTGAACTGCCCCATCCACGGGGTTCCGGCATTGCCACGCACGGCAGCAATTTGCTGATTGCCTGGTGCGTGGTGCTCGCGATTCTGGCAGCAATTGGCGTGTTCAGCGGCATCATTCGCGCCTTTGACAGCCGTGTGCTGCTGGTGTGGAGTCTGCTTACACCGGTGTTGTTATTCATCGGCCATTCGCTGGTGCGCGCCTATCTGGATGTGTTGCGCAGTCGCGGCAGCATCCGCCGCTCGATTATTGTCGGAGCCAACGACCTGGGCCACAAGCTCGCTGGACGAATCTATCAGCAACGCAGCCTGATGACGCGGGTGGAAGGCTTCTTTGACGATCGCAATGACGCGCGCACCGATGCCACGCTCAAGAACGTGATCTTTGGCGGGCTGGCGGATGTACCCGCCTATGTGGCGCGGCACAATATTGACCTGGTCTACATTACCTTACCGATGCTCAATCACCCGCGCGTCATTGATCTGGTGAATTCGCTGCGCGACACCACCGCGTCGATCTATTTTGTTCCCGATGTGTTCATGTTCGATCTGGTCCAGGCGCGGCTCGACAACGTCAACGGCATTCCCGTGATTTCGGTATTCGAGACGCCGCTAACCGGTATCAATGCGATACATAAACGGGCGTTTGATGTGGTTGTATCGGGCTTGATTCTGCTGGCAATTGCGCCGGTGTTGCTCGCCATCGCCGCGCTGGTCAAGCTCACGTCCAGCGGGCCGGTCATATTCAAGCAACGCCGTTACGGCATGGATGGCGATGAAATTCTGGTGTACAAATTTCGCTCCATGAGCGTTTG
>DMQT01000255.1:18783-26628 GCA_003455595.1 Betaproteobacteria bacterium | reverse complement strand
GGCGCCATCTTGAGGCGTACTTCGCTTGATGAGCTGCCCCAGTTAATCAACGTTCTGCAGGGCAGCATGAGTATCGTCGGGCCGCGTCCGCATGCGGTTGCCCACAATGAGCATTACCGCAAGCTGATTCATGGCTACATGTGGCGGCACAAGGTCAAGCCGGGTATCACCGGCTGGGCGCAAATCAACGGTTTCCGCGGTGAGACGGACACCATCGACAAAATGGAAGGGCGTGTCATTTATGACATTACCTACCTGAAAAACTGGTCTTTATGGCTCGATTGCACCATTATTTTAAAGACGATCAAGTTAGTGTTGAAAGACTCGCAAGCATATTAAAAGGGCGCTGCTGACTGTATGTCTCCAATGCTTGGGCCCGGGTCGGGCTCTGTCACCTATACATCTTCACTGGCACCCAAACCAACTGCTGTGATTGAGTAGGTTTGGATACGGGTTTGATTCAGTGCTCGGCTGAATCGACTGCATGCCTGGTCATCTTCGCGTTATTCCCGCTTCGTCGTGATCTGGCGACAGTTCTTATCCCTGTGTTTTCAATGGTGTTGCGCCCCATGCATGCAATGGTGTCGTTGACTGGCGACACATTCCTATTGATAAAATTTTAAAATATTATGTAACTAATTGTTTTTTAACATAAACAATGGCTGGCACAACAACTGCTAGTAACTTGGTACGGCAAATTCGTCGTATTTGATTAGGAGTGTTCAAGTATGCAATTCAATCGAACCAGCAATCGAACCAGCAAAACCATACAGGCCTTCCTGTTGACCAGCGCACTGGGATTGGGATTGGCCACCAGCGCGTACGCTGAATCCATGCCCAAGCAGCCGGCGTCAGGTATGGATGCCAGCAGCTTTACCAAAATGGATAGCAATCAGGATGGCGTGGTAAGTACGGCAGAAGCTAAAACTGCCGGTGTCCCGGCCCAAACCTTTGCCAGCATGGACGCTAACCGTGACGGCAAAATCAGCGTGGAAGAGTACGTCAAGGCTTCCCCCCCCGCATCCGGCAAGATCAACTGATCCGGATAACACAGCCCCGCGCTCTACGGTGCGATGACCAGCCCGCTGCATTGGCAGCGCTCCAAAATGATGCATACGTGATTCGCCATGGTGCGATTCTGATCTACATCAGGCAGGAGGCGGCATTGCACGAGAGCGTGAGTGTGCTGGTATTTAAATGCTGCTAACGGGCTTGTAGGCAATACCATTATTTATATCAATCGAATCACGTCTGATGATGCTGATAACAGCGCACGGCTGTAGGTGCAGACCAATGCCAGGCAATGCGGACCGATCAGCTCGTAAAGCGGGCGCGATGCGTGATGTATGGTCTGATAAATCGTACTTTGCCCATCCGCCACACGCCACAGGCCGCGAAAAGCCAGTGATGCAACATGCACTGCGATTCATTTTCAGGCCCGGCTTCGGTTGTCATCTTGCTGCGCCACCATAACTGGCCTGAATTGTGCTGTTGTCCCTATGACGCTTTTCCAAGGAGTTTTTTAATGATCTCGAAAATGCGCACCCTGATTCAAATTGCGCTGGTCACTTCGCTGCTGCTGGCAGGTGCCACGCAGGCACAGACCGCGGCTGTTGCTACCCAAAACATGGTCGCTACCGCAGCGCAGGCCGATCACACTCTCCATACAAACGCGTACGACAGCACGGCTCAGCGCAATGTGTCTGTGAGTGCCGCCGCTACAGGCAATCATGCAGATGCGCTGTATGGCAACTCGGTTGCTGAGCAGATCAGCTCTGCCGCACCCGACAAAGCGCAATTCAGTGTGGTTCCTGAAGTTGGCATTTGGACGCTGCTTGCCGCGCTATCTGGATTGATGCTGATGCGAATCTGGCTAAGCAATAAACGAAAACTGTCGGCGATTCGATAGTTGTCCTCTCAGCAAAAGATTTCGAGTGTTACTGAGCCGAGTTCGTCTAGCAGGGTGGCTCGGGCAAAGACGGTGGTCTGTTGCCCCAAGCGCCCTGCAGATGGACGCCACATTAAATGATGAAAGTGCCTGTATGCCTGTAACGTTGCACCCTGTGATTCTGTCCGGTGGTTCTGGCACGCGCCTGTGGCCGCTGTCACGCGCTGCGCTGCCCAAACAGTTATTGCCGTTGATGTCAGCACTCTCGCTGTTTCAGGACACCGTCAGCCGCGCCATGCAACTGGCGCATGCGGTGCCGCCCCTGGTCATCTGCAATGACGATCATCGCTTCATGATTGCCGAACAGTTGCGTGCATTAAACCAGCCAGCCGGTGCTATCGTGCTCGAACCCGTCGGCCGCAACACCGCACCGGCCGTCGCATTGGCGGCGCTGGATGTGGTACGGCGCGACCCTGAAGGCGTCTTGCTGGTGTTGCCTGCCGATCACCTGATCCGCGACCAGGCGGCATTTTCGGCTGCCGTGGCGCACGCCACGCGGCTGGCGCTGCAAGGCTGGCTGGTGACGTTCGGCATCACCCCGCACGCGCCTGAAACCGGCTATGGCTACATTTGCAAAGGCGCCTTGCTGCCCGACAGCGAAGCTGCGTGCCGGGTCGCCTCGTTTGTGGAAAAGCCCGATCTGGCCACAGCGCAGACCTATCTCGATACCGGTGACTATCTTTGGAACAGCGGCATGTTCCTGTTCCGCGCCAGGGACTTGCTAGACGAGCTGCGGCTACTACGCCCGGATATCCTCAGCGCCTGCGAAGCGGCCCTCGCCGGTGCGCACAGCGATCTTGATTTCGTGCGTCTGGATAAAGCAGCGTTTGCTGCGTGTCCGTCGGAGTCGCTCGATTGCGCAGTGATGGAGCACACCAGCAAGGCAGTCGTGATCCCCGCTGATATCGGCTGGAACGACATCGGTGCCTGGGATGCGCTGTGGGAAGTCGGTGACAAGGACAACGCCGGGAATGTCAGCCGCGGCGACGTGCTGCTGGAGGCAGCCAGTAATAATCTGGTGCGCGCCGAATCGCGGCTGGTGGTGGCGCTGGGGGTGGACGATCTGGTTATCGTTGAAACTCCCGACGCGGTGCTGGTAGCGCGCAAGGACCGGGTGCAGGACGTGAAAAAAATCGTCGAGCGGCTCAGGGCCGACGCGCGTAGCGAACATCTGTATCACAGCCGCGTGTACCGCCCGTGGGGCTGGTATGAAGGCATCGACGCGGGTGACCGGTTTCAGGTTAAACGCATCATGGTCAAGCCGGACCAAAAGCTCTCGCTGCAAATGCATCACCACCGCGCCGAGCACTGGATTGTGGTATCCGGCACTGCCAAAGTGGTGCGCGGCGAGGACGAAATCATGCTCACCGAAAACCAGTCAACGTATATCCCGCTGGGCAGCAAACACCGCCTGGAAAACCCCGGCAAGATCCCGCTGCACTTGATTGAGGTGCAGTCAGGCGCCTATCTGGGTGAGGACGACATTGTTCGCTATGAAGACATATATAAACGTAACTGAACTGCGACGATGGGCCGCAGCCAGGAATTTTGCGCTGTTAATGGGGCTGACAGTGCTTGCAAGTACTGCCAAGGCGGATCCGGACGATTTTTTCAGCCCGTATGTAACCGGGGCGTATCACTACGACAGCAATTTTTTCCGTCTGCAAAACGATCAGGCGGCGCTCAACCGTTTGGGCACCACTGACATGGCCGCGTCGTATAACGTACTCAGCGCTGGTGCCAATCTAAACTGGCAGCTCAGTCGCCAGCGCATCAAGGCGAAAGTCGAGGTCAATCGAACCCGCTTCGATAAATACAGCGTGCTGGATTTTGATGGTCACGACACCCTGCTACAATGGGACTGGCTGGTTGGAAGCATCCTCAGCGGTGACGTCGGCATCAGCGAAAAAACCGCGCAGGGCAGCTTTGTGAATATTCAACAGCCCGTCAATAATCTGATTACCCAACGGCATGGTTTTGCAAACGGCGCGATCCAGATCGGTGCGCCATGGAAGCTCAAGTTTGGCGTGCAAAAAGATGCCACGAGTAACAGCCTCGCCAGTCTGCAGACGCAGAATTCCACAGTCGATACCTATACCGGCGGGCTGCAGTACCAGACCAGAAAAGGCAGCCTGCTCGAATTCACCAGTCAGATGAGCGACGGGCGCTACCCGAATCGGCAGATTGTGGGCGTGGCACCGGTCGATAACAGCTATACCCAGTGGGATAACGGCGTTGCCGTGTCCTGGAAGCCGACGGGCGAGACGACGCTGAAGGGGCGTTTGAACTACACGCAGCGCAGCTACAGCGATGTGCCGCAGAGAGATTTTTCCGGCATCACCGGCCTGCTTGGCAGTAACTGGCAGGTCACTGAAAAAACCACGCTGGGTCTGTTTGTCTACCGGAATATCGGCGTAGTTGAAAATACCACCGCCAGTTATTCGGTCAACCGGGGCGTGGCTTTGACGGCGGCGTGGAAGGCTACAGCCAAAGTCGCGCTCAACCTGAATCTGGAGCAAGACCGTATCGCGTATACCGGCGATCCGGGTTTTGTACTTGCGACGACGCCTGCACGGCAGGACAAATTGAACAGCGTGCTGTTAGGCGCGAATTACCAGGTGTTGCGCAACACCGCGTTGGGCTTGAGTTTGCAGCGCGGGGTCAATCAATCCAATCAGGCATTGTCCAGTTATAGCTACAACAGCCTGATGCTGAACGTGCGGAGCGTGTTTTGAGATCCGATCAATTTTGGTGTGCGAAATTTTCACAGGGTAAAGGCATGATGAAAAAATTATTAATGAGTGGGTTCGGGTTGCTGTTGATGCTATGGATGAGCGTGGCCGGTGCGGTTGACGTGCCGCTCGGATCGGGGGACGTGCTCAAGATTTCTGTCTACGGCAACCCCGATCTGGCACTGGAAACCCGTGTGAGTGAATCCGGCAGTATCACGTTTCCAATGGTGGGCGAGGTGGCGGTAGGCGGGTTGACGCCAGCTGCAGCAGAGAAACTGATTGCCGATCGTCTGAAAAGTGGCGGCTTTTTGCGCAAGGCCGAGGTGAATATTCTGGTGACCCAGTTTCAGGGGCAACTGGTGTCGGTGCTGGGGCAGGTCAACCGCCCCGGGCGCTATCCAATAGATGGCAAGCGCAACCTTACCGACATCCTGGCGCTGGCAGGCGGGGCGAGTGCCACCGGTGCGGACACGGTCGACCTGATCCGTACGCGCAATGGAAAAACCACCAAAGAAGTTATCAACATCGTCGATATGATGCAAAAAGGTACGCTGAATCAGGATCTTGAGCTAGCGGGTGGCGATCTCATCTTTGTCGAACGGGCGCCCATGTTTTACATCTATGGTGAAGTGCAAAAACCTGGCACCTATCGTCTGGAGCCCAACATGACCGTGCTGCAGGCGCTCTCTGCAGGCGGCGGCCTGACCCAGCGCGGTACCGAGCGCAATGTGCGTATCAAGCGCAAGTTGCCGGACGGGAAACTGGAAACGCTGAAAGCACGCCACGACGACCTGGTGCAGCCGAATGACGTGGTGTACATCCAGGAAAGTCTGTTTTGATGAGGGCACAACCATGAGTTTTAATCAGTTCTGGATGATCGTTCGCGCACGCTACAAGCTGGTGTTGGGCACGTTGCTGGTGACGGTGGCGCTGGTGCTTATCATCAGTCTGCTGTTGCCAAAAACCTATCAGGCCACCAATACGCTGGTGCTCAATTACAAAGGTACCGATCCGCTTACCGGCCAGGCGCCGCCGGCGCAGGTGATAGACCATTTCATGGCGACACAGGTGAATATCGTCGAAAGTGAAAATGCGGCGATGAAAGTGGTGGCGGCGCTCAAACTGGACCAGCAACCGACTGCCAGACAGCAATTCAACGCGGCCACCGATGGTCAGGGCGATATCCGAAACTGGCTTGGCAAGCGACTGTTGCGCGGTTTGGACGTGACGCCGGTGCGGGAAAGCAGTGTGCTGAATATTAGCTACACCAGCACCAACCCAGCATTCGCGGCGTCGGTTGCTAACGCGTTTGCTGCGCAATATAAGGCGCTGAGTGTGCAACTTACGGTGGAACCGCTACAACAAGCGTCTGGCTTTTTTACCCAGCAGCTCAAAACCTTGCAGGACAATCTGGAAGTCGCGCAGCGCAAGCTCTCCAAATATCAGCAGGACAAAGGCATTGTCAGTGTGGACAGCCGTCTGGATGTGGAGTCGGCGCGTCTGAATGACTTGTCCAGTCAACTCGTCGCCTCGCAGGGGCTGGCGATGGAAGCCGGCTCGCGCCAGCGCATGGCGCAAGGCAGCGGCGCGGGAGAGTCGCCCGACGTGGCAGGCAATCCGTTGATTCAGAATCTGAAAATCAGTCTCGGCAACGCTGAAGCAAAGTTTTCCGAGATTGGGCAACGACTGGATAAAAACCATCCGGCCTATCAGGCGGCCCAGGCCGAGGTCGATCAGCTGCGTACCGAACTGAACCGGCAGATTCGCATCACCTCCAGCAGCGTCGGTAACAACGCGCGGATTTTGCAGCAGCGCGAAGGCGAAGTACGCGCCGCGCTGGGTGCGCAAAAAACCAAAGTGCTGACTTTGAATCGCGCTCGTGACGACATGTCTGTGCTCAGCAAGGAAGTGGAAAACGCCCAGCTGGCGTATCAGGCCGCCGCGCAGCGCTATTCGCAGGTGCAGTTGCAGGGGCAGTCGACACAGTCCGACGTGGCCGTGCTCAACCCGGCAACGGTGCCGACTGACCCGGCTGGACCCAAGGTGTTGTTCTACACCATGGCGTCGGTGGTGCTGGGCATCATGTTGGGGCTGGGGCTGGCGTTACTGGCTGAAATGCTGGATCGACGCGTACGCTCGGGCAATGATCTGGTGCATTTATTACACGTGCCCATGCTGGGGGAAATTGGCTGGGGTGAAAAGTCAGCCCGACGCGCCGGTTTCCTCTCCGGCCCACTGTCGCGCCGTCTGTTTTCGAGTTGAGGAGAAAAATCGATATGAACCTGCTCACACACCCGATGTCTTTGTCCGCTGACAGTCGCGAATCCCGTATGGGGCGCATTCTGGTCGATAGTGGCAAGCTCACCCCGGCGCAGGCCGAACAGGTCGTGCAGCTGCAACAGGAACGCGGCATGCGCTTTGGCGAAGCCGCACAGGCGCTGGGCTTTATCACCGAGTCCGACATTCAGCGGGTGCTGGCACAGCAATTCGATTACCCCTATCTGCAACCAGGTGCCGGGCAATTTCCAGCTGAACTGGTGGCGGCGTATCAGCCCTTCAGCCCGCAGGTGGAAACCCTGCGCGCAATACGTAGCCAACTGATGATGCAGTGGTTCGCTGCAGGTCATAAGGCGCTTGCCCTGGTCAGTGCCAACCCGGAAGAATCGAGCCTGTTCGCTGCCAATCTGGCGGTGGTGTTCTCACAGCTGGGTGAAAACACCGTGCTGGTCGACGGCAATTTGCGCAGCCCGCGTCAGCACGAGCTGTTCCGGTTGGGCAGTCGGCAAGGGCTGTCGGATATTCTGGCCGGTCGTGCCGGGCTGGAAACCCTGTGCAAGGTGGATGCGCTTTTGAATCTGTCGGTATTACCCGCCGGTACCCTGCCCCCCAACCCGCAAGAACTGCTCGGTCGGCCCGCGTTCAGAACGATTCACGCCGGGCTGTCGAACAGCTTTGATGTGATTCTGTACGACGTTTCGGCGTATTCGACCGGCGCCGATGCGTTGACCATCGCCGCGCTGGCAGGCGGCGTATTGTTGGTGGCGCGCAAAAACAAAACCCGTGTGAGCGATCTGAACGAGATGAATGCCCAGCTTGGGCGCAGCGGTGCCAAGGTGATTGGCTCGGTGCTGGTGGATTTTTGATGCTACGTGTCGACGTATTCCC
>DMQT01000255.1:7338-18450 GCA_003455595.1 Betaproteobacteria bacterium | reverse complement strand
CGCGATATCCGCAGTTATTTCGTCAAACGCGCCAAACGCATCTACCCGGCCTATTTTTTCATGATTCTGGCGGGGGCAACGCTGGGACTGATTTTCACCAGCCATGCCCGCGATGGAGTTTTCTTTGCCCAGCTGCTGAAGTATGTGGCCAGCAATCTGGTGTTCCTGAATGTCCTCCAACCCGGTGTGCCGGGGCTGTTTGAGGGCAACCACCTGCAGGCCATCAACGGTGCCTTGTGGACCCTGAAAATCGAGGTCATGTTTTACCTGTTCGTGCCGCTGGCAGTGCTGGCTTTCCGCCAGTTTGGGCGGTTGCCGATGATGGCGTTGTTTTTTGTGGGCTCGGTGTTTTATTCGGTGGCCATGCTGCATTTGGCCAATCAGACCGGGGCACAGGTTTATCTGGAGCTTCAGCGCCAATTGCCCGGCCAGATCGCCTTTTTCATTGCAGGCGCCGCCGCCTATTACTATTTTGACCGGCTGATTCGTCACGCCGTCTGGCTGGTGCCGCTGGCTTTGGCTGCGTTTGCCTTGCAGGCATGGCTGCCCTGGCTCGCGGTCGAGCCGCTGGCGCTGGCGGTGCTGGTGATCGGCTTTGCCTGCCTGCTGCCCCATCTCGGCGACTTTGCCAAATACGGTGATTTTTCGTATGGCATGTACATCGCGCATTTCCCGATTCTGCAATTGTTGATTGCGTATGGTTTTTTCCGCCAGGCACCGTGGAGTGGGTTGTTGCTGGCTGCGGCGTTGGTGCTGAGTGCGGCATTCCTGCTCTGGCATTGGGTGGAAAAGCCGTTTTTGCGCAAGTCGTCACATTATGTGGTGGTCAAAAATGCGGGTTAAGGGTGCTCATCAGCGTATGACGGGGATGGCTACCCTGGTGACGACGCCATGAGCGATACGTTGCGCAGTAAAGTCATGTCGGGAATGTTCTGGTCGGTGGTGCAGAGCTGGGGGGTCAAGGGCCTGAACCTTCTGCTGTATCTTGTTCTCGCGCGTCTGTTGAGCCCGACAGAATTTGGCATTGCGGCAGCCGTGGCGCTGGTCTTGTTGCTCCAGCAATTAGTGGCGGAATTTGGCTTTGGGGAGGCGTTGATTCAACGTGAGACGCTTTCAAAACAGGACGTCACGCTGCCGTTTATGGTGGGGGTAGGTTCATCCATTGTGTTGTCTCTTATCGTGGCGTTATCTGCCCATCAGATTGAACGATTGATTAACGTACCTGATCTGGCGCCGTATCTGATTGTAGCGAGCCTGTTTGCGCCTTTGGCTACGGCCACAGCGTTTCAGGAAGCCCTGTACAAACGCGATCTTGATTTTAAGCCGCTCGCGATTCGTCAATTTGTGGCATTGATCGTGTCCGGTGTGATCGGGCTGAGTTGCGCGTTCTCCGGGATGGGTGCCTGGAGTCTGATTGTGCAATCAGTGATTTATACCGTCGTAAGCTTAATCTGGCTGTGGCGTAAACCTCGCTGGGTGCCTACCCGTCAGTGCGATTGGGCGTCGTTTCGTTTGATCGGCAGGTTTGGTGCGAGTGTCTTTTCCACCCGGCTGATTGATTTTGGCGCCACCAGATCCATCGATTTTGTGATTGTAAGCTTGCATGGTGCGGCCGCGCTTGGGCTCTATACCATAGGCGCAAAACTCTATCAGACGGCTATGGAATTGCTGTTCCGCGCATTCATGGACGTCTCTCTAAGTGCGTTGTCGAAACTGGCCTACGATCGCGCCCGGTTGTCGGCGACATACCGGCGCGTGGTGTCCACGAGTTCATTGTTTGGGACACCCGTATTTTTTGCCATGGCGGCGCTGAGTCCTGAAATTACGCATCTGCTGTTTGGGGGTAAATGGGTGGGTAGCGAATTAATCATGGCACCTTTGATGCTGATCGGAGGCATGCAGTGCATCCAGTTCGCCAATGGTCCCTACCTGACAGCGATTGGCAGACCACATCTCACGCTTTGGCTGACACTGATCAAGCTCGTCGCGGTACTGCCGGCAATCATTTTTATTCCGTCCGGGAACGTAGCAGCGTTAGTGGATATATATGTGCTTGCGCTGCTCGTCGTTACCCCATTCAGCTTCGCATTGGTTGCAAAAGAATTGGGCATCAGGCTGCGAGACATTGTGTACTGGATTGCACCGGGATTGATAAGCGCCGGCATTGCGTATGGGAGTGTCTGGATTGCGCGGGGAATGGTAGGGGAATACAGCATGCATGCGGCAGCGCAGTTGTTCATTCTTGGGCTGTTGTTTTCTGCCGTGTATTTGGGACTGGTCATGATGATAGCCAGTGCGTCTGTTCACGAAACAGTCAAATTGATGCGGCGGCCGGTTTGATGCCGACCAAGTCTGATCGATTGGCGTCATTTGTGCGACTGGCGAGCGCGGGGGACTACTAGATGGGGCTCGGACTTAGATTGAAGTGGGACAGGCTGAATCGCTACCGATATCTGCGCAGGGCGGAAGATTATCGTGCTGCACTCCTGCGTACAAAACCCTTACTCACTTACATTGGCTGGCTTGGCTATCAGAATGTGGGAGATGAAGCGCTATATCTGGCATTCCGAGATGAATTATTCCCTGATGCACTGCTGCAGCCATACGACGATTTCTCCGCATTGAGTTGTCTGTCAGGATTTTCGAATGAGCGCTTGAATGTGCTAGGAGGCGGTACCCTGATTAACGTTAATCCGTATTTATTGGCACTGGAGAAAATTCGGGCGCGGGGAGAACGCTATGTTGTTTGGGGCACCGGTGTTGCCGACCTTGGTTATTGGTCCAGGCATCCTGAACATTCGGATCGAGGCAATTCCGAACGCTGGCTGAGCATTCTGCGCGATGCCCAATATATCGGCGTGCGCGGCCCCCGATCTGCTGCCTGGCTAACTGAAAATGGGATAACTGGGGTTGATGTGCTCGGAGACCCGGCGTTGTCGATTCGGCCAGCAGCAAAGAAAATGCAAGCGGATACAGGTGTCCTCGGGATCAATCTAGGCAGTCATGATCCGGTTTCGGGGGGCGATGAAAATGTATTTGCCGCTGTCGTAGCACTGATTCGTCATGCGTTACAACGGGGGTTCAAAGTGCAGTATTTTTCGCTACACGCCATCGACGCTGAGATCGGGCGTGTATTGCAGGCTGCAGTTGCATCCAAGGGATTCGAGTTGTTGCCTTTCAGCGCGTCAGTGACCGAGACCATGCATCAGCTGGCCGGATTTGATTATGTTGTCGGACAACGTTTGCATGCGACGATCCTGGCCTGTGCGCAGGGTGTACCCAATTTGTCGCTGAGTTATCAGCCGAAATGTCTCGATTTTCTTGAATCGATCAAACAATCACAACTTGCATTACCTACCGAAGAGATAACGTCGGTTGGTTTGATTGAACAGTTTGAGTGGCTCGTTCAATCCAGAATGCTGGTATGTAATGCGATTATTTCAGAATGTGATCGCTTTAGAAATCTTCAGCGCATGAATGCATCTGCCCTACTCACACGACACAAATTATCGAGTATTCAAGGAGTGTTGCCATGACTGAGATCAGAAAAATTGGCGCGCTGGATGGTTTGCGTGGATATATGGCACTTTGGGTGTTTGTCACGCATGTCACCACGATGGCAACGATTCAGTTGCAGAAATATGATGGATTGGGGATGTTCTTTGCTAATGGCGAGTTCGCAGTTGGGGTGTTCATCGTTTTAAGCGGATTTGTCATTACGCTTAACTTGCATAAGGAGAAAAATGCAGGCGATTTCTATATCCGGCGGGTGCTGCGGTTATTTCCAGTTTATTGGGTTTGTTTGATTGCAAGTGTTTTTATTCTTGATTTATCGATTCGTGTGTTGACTGAATTCCCCTGGAGTGCCCCACGTTTGATGGATCGGATTAATTATCTGCAAAATAGCAGAGAATTTCTGATGCCGCATTTATTGGCGCATATTTTTCTTCTTCATGGGTTGATACCAGATCGAATACTTCCCTCCTCTTCGTATGCCTTTATGGGGCAAGCCTGGAGTTTGACGCTCGAATGGCAATATTATCTCGTGGCACCGTTGCTATTCTGGTTTATGACGCGGATAAAGTCTGGCTTTCTGCCTAAAGCTCTCGTCGTGTTCGCCTTGATCGTCGTGTCACGCAAGTCTCCGCAATCATCATTCTTGCTGTCATATTTCTGGCTATTTGCAGTCGGTGGCGTGCTCGCACAGGTTTATCAGCAGAACCTTGAAGGGAGTAGTTCACGCCGACGTTTGCTGGAGGCTATTGTGCTCCTGGCGGCTATGGCTGCAGCAATGAAGGGGGCGATGGTGGTCTCGGTCGCTTTGTTTGGCATTTCTTTGTGGGCGATTACCAGTCCCTCCGACAGCTTTGCTCATGGCTTCTCCCACCAGGTTCTTGCGAATCGTATTGCGATGTGGCTGGGGAAAATTTCGTATGGATTTTACTGTAGCCACATGGTGGCGATATTTTTGTGCGCGTGGCTACTCGTCGAGGTGCTGGAAGTGCGAGACCGCCTTTATTTTATACCCGAATTAATTCTTGGCAGTCTTGGCCTTGCACTTATATTTTCTGCGCTCTTGTCGCGCTACATTGAAATTCCGGCGATAGAACTTGGCCGTCAGCTTGTGCGTAAACGCAAACTTGTGAGAGCTGCGCTAGTTGCAAGGGCTGCATGATGAATAATTTGGTCCGGGCGACTATGACTCATTGTGGTGAGGGATTGGTTGCGCAGATGCGTCGCCTGCACCAATCATTCTGTCGTGTGCCATCGCACAGTATCGAACTGAGAAATCATGGCTAAAGGATCAACGATAGAGGGTATTCAGTACCTGCGCGGGATTGCCGCGATGATGGTTGTGTTTCATCACGTGCGTCACGTATTCGGTGATGTATCGGGATGGACGACATTCGGCAGTACCGGCGTGGATATCTTCTTCGTCATTAGCGGGTTCATCATGGCGTACATGACGCCGTTGTCACGCGATGCGATGTCCGATCGCCGGTCTGATATGCGGCGTTTCTGGTTAAAGCGTTTTGTTCGTATTGTGCCGCTTTACTGGATCGCGCTGCCGCTCACTGTGGTCGTTTTTAAAATAGGATTGACTGATCCACGCCTGGTTAATGATTTTCTGTTTTTTCCGCGTTTCAATTTGCAGTTTCCTGCGGAAATATGGCCGGCATTGGTGCCTGGCTGGAGCATCAATTATGAAATGTTTTTTTATCTCCTGTTCGGACTGTCGATTCTGTTTGGCGGCTGGAGACTGCTTGTGATATCGCTTTCGATCATGACTTTGGCGATTCTAGGTGCTTTTTGGCAATTCGACTCGGCGCCGATGCGCTTCTACACCTCGTCCATCATGGTTGAATTTCTCTTTGGCATGTTGCTGCATTCGGTGTGGCGTTACCTGAGCGCGACAGGGGCAGGTCGTCGTCGCTGGATTTGGTGGCTTTCTTTGCTAGGTGGCTTTGGCGTGCTCGCGATGAACCTGCAGGGGCCGGGTTTTCTGACGCATGGCTTGCCCGCGGTATTCATCGTGCTGGGTGCCATGTTTGCTTTTGAGGGTATCCGCGTGCCAGTCCTGCGGATATTGGGCGATGCTTCCTATTCAATTTATCTGTTTCATCTGCTTTCTTTTACCGTGTCCTGGCACGTGGTCAGGCTATTAAGACTGTCTCCGGCAGTTTCTAAAGACATGATTCCTGTGTTTGCGATTTATGTTGTTGTAGCGGCTGGCGCGGGAATCGTGCTGCATCATTTACTCGAGAAGCCGCTGACGCGTACCGGCAACGCCTTGATCAAGTACTTCGATCGTTCGCGCACGTCGGGCGCGCCTTTGCAAATAAGCAAGGTCACACCATGAAAATCCTCATGCTCTCCCCCGTTCCCACTCACCCGCCGATTGCCGGCAACCGGGCGCGCATCCTTACGTTGGTAGATAGCCTGATTGCGGCCGACCACACGCTGCATTTTGCTTGGCTCGCCATGGAAGACGGTGACCGCCGCGCGATGATGAAGCACTTCAACGGCGCTTTCACCGAGCTGATGTACCGTCCGCCAAAAGTCAATCTGGCGGCACGGTTGCGCCGCCGCGTGCAACGCCAGTTGGGCTGGGCATCAGCGTATGTATCGGGTGTGGACGACTGGTACGACCCAGGGCTGACGCCGCAACTGGCAGCACTGCACGCGCGGCATGGGTTCGACGCAGTGTTTGTGGAATACGTGTTCATGTCCAAAGCATTGGAGGCATTCCCGGCCGGGGTAGTGAAAATCCTGGACACCCACGACCGTTTTGCCGACCGTCATTTGCATTATTTGCGCGCGGGTAAACAGCCGGAATGGTTTTCCACCACGCCGGAGGGTGAGCGCACCGGGCTGGCACGTGCCGACGTAGTGCTGGCGATACAGGATACCGAGGCGGCTTTGTTTGCTTCGGCATTGCAGGGGCAGGCACGGGTGCTGACAGTGGGCCATTTACTCGATATGTCGCAGTCGGTGCTGCTGGCCTCTGCGCCGCGCGCGGTGTTTATCGCCTCAGGTAACAGCATCAATGTGGATGGCACGAAGGCTTTCATTACCGATGTGCTGCCGCTGGTACGCGCCGAGATACCTGATTTTGAGTTATGGCTGGCAGGTGACGTGTGTCAGCAGGTGCCGGATGCGCCCGGCGTACGCAAGCTGGGACGGGTAAATTCAGTCGCGCAAACCTACGCGCAAGGGGCATTGGCGGTGAATCCGGTGCGCATGGGCACCGGGCTGAATATCAAGACCATGGAATGCCTGGCGCTGGGTGTGCCGCTGGTGGCGACGGCATCCGGCAGCCGTGGGCTGGAAAATCTGCGCGGACAGGCTTTTTTGGCGGTCCCGGATGACGATGCGGCGGCGATGGCGGCAGCCGTGATTCGGCTGTTGCGCGATAACGCTTTGCGCATGACTTTGGTGCAAGGCGCGCTCAGCGCCGCGCGCGCATGGAACATCAAGCAGCTGGAAACGCTGGAATGTGCCTTGCATACGCGGGCATGGGTGCTTGACAAGAAAGTGGCGCAGCGATGAGCAGCAGCGACCACGCCGTAGCAATGCAGCCCGAGTCAGACGACGTGGGCGCAGCGTTACGCGCCGACTGGGCACAGTATTATCGCGTGTGTGAAGGCTCGCGCGTGCGGCGGTTGTTTGATTGCCTGCGCGCGCCCGGCATCCATGCGGTGACGGTGTTGCGCTTCGGGCAGTGGGCCGCGACTCAAGTAGCACCATTGCGCTGGCTGCTGACGCCGTTCTATATGGTGCTCAATGAGTTCATCAAAATACTCTGGGGCATCGACATTCCACGCAGCGCGCGTATCGGAGCAGGTTTCTACATCGGCCATTTCAGCGGCATTTTTGTCAGCGCTCACGCGGTAATCGGGCGTAACTGCTTCATTTCACAAGGCGTGACCATCGGCGTCGGCGGTTCCGGCGACAAGCGCGGCGTGCCGGTACTGGGCGACAATGTGTATCTGGGTGCGGGTTGCAAGCTGTTCGGTCGCATTACGCTGGGCAACAACGTCAAGGTCGGTGCCAATGCAGTGGTGCATCGCAGTCTGGCCGCCGGTGCAAAAGTTGCTGCACCCGGATTTATTTACCTGGGGGGGACTGCGCCGCCGGACGATAGCGCAACAAAAACCGAAGCGTGTGTCTTGCTCGCAAGCCAGCCTGAGTCAGGTGGCGAAGTACGACCGTCAAGCCGGGATGACGTGAGTTCATGACAGCACAACAGAAGCTCTTGCTGGTCAGCGCGCGCTGGGATCACCTCGGTGGTCACAGCGGCCTGGCGCCGCTGGGCGAGCAACTGGACGCGCATTTCGTGGTGCAGCGGGTGGTGCCGAATCTGGCCGACAAGGTGCGCGTGGGCGCGCGTCTGGCGTGGGGCATGCTGCGCGAGCGCCTGCTCGGCACGCCGCGGCGGCGCGGCTGGAATCCGTTTTACAACCGCCATGGTTTGCTGCTCGAAACCGCCGCGCGGCGCATGGCGCAAGCGCAGCATTTCGATGTGATTTTCTTTGAAGCGCTGGAAGACCACTTCGATGCCTTTGCCGACGCGCGCCAGTGGCTCAAGCGCACCCAAGTGGCCGGGGTATCGCATCAGCCGCCCGCCTGGTGGCGGCTGTACGGCAGCAGCGACAACGTATTTGCAGCGGTCGACACGGTCATCGCGCTGTCGCGCCCGGCGCAGGTGTATTTGCAACAGAGCGGGCATGCCAATGTGCAGTTTGTACCGCACGGCGTTGATGCCGAATTTTTTACCCCGGACGCCCCGCGTACGCTGGCAGCCGATGCGCCGATCGAGGTGTTGTTCTGCGGCCAATGGCTGCGCGATTTTCAGCAATTGAGCGATACCCTGGACGTGCTGGCAACCGCGCCGCAGCGTTACACATTCCACCTGGTAGTGCCCAAATTTGCACGCAATTTCGAGCAGCATTATCGCCTCGCGCAGCACGACAATGTGCACTGGTACGCAGGTGTGACCGACACGGCGCTGCGTGATTTATATCAGCGCGCGCACCTGCTGTTTTTGCCGCTGGTCGATGCCACCGCCAACAACTCGGTGCTGGAGGCGATGGCGTGCGGCTTGCCGATGGTGGTGTCGACGAGCGGCGGAACGGTCGAGCTCGTCGGCAGCGACGCCGGAGTCGGTGTCGCGCATCCGGTCGGCTGGGAGCGNNTGTCGAAAGTCGGCGGCGTCGCGGATTACGTGGCCGATGGCGATGCGGTGTTTCTCACCGCCAAAGACGGCCGGCACGCCGCCGATCAACTGGCGTGGAGCGTGGACAACTACGCCACGTGTACAGCCAATGCCGAGCGCGCCCGCAGCCGCACCGCGTCGCAGTTGGCGTGGCCGGTCATCACCGCGCGCGTGGCCGCACTGCTGCGTGCCACCTGAAATAAACAAGGAGAACCGCTACGTGATCAATGCAAATTTTTTCTGGCATGGCCCCTCATTGAGTCTGTATGAGGCCGCTTGTCTGTCTTCGTTTGTCCACCACGGCCTGTCGGTGCGTCTGCACACCTTTAACATGCAGCTGGCAGTGCCGGAGGGCGTGGCGTTGGTCGACGCCAGTGCGCTGGCGCGTCCGGAAGAGGTGCTGGCGTATACCCAGGGCGGGCATGCCGCCTCCATTGCGGCGTTCACCGACATTTTTCGTTACCGGGTACTGGCGCAGGCGCCGGGCTGGTGGTTCGACACCGATGTTTTCTGCCTGAAAGATGCATCGCACTATGCCGCGCTGGAGGCGCAATCCAAAGGCCTGCTGATCGGCTTTGAAGAGCCCGAAAAGGTTAACGGCGCGGTGATGTACATCTCCGACCCGGCGCTCGCGCGTGCGCTGGAACAGCTCGCCAACGCCAAAGGCAAACAGTTTGAGTGGGGTGCCATTGGGCCTGGGCTGGTCACCGAATACCGTGCCGCGCATCCCGGGCAGGTGACTGCGCTGGCGCAGCATTACTTTTACCCGATTCACTATCTCGACGTGGCGCGCTTTTTCCGCCCCGAAGACAAGGCGGGCTGCCAGCACGACGCGCAGGACGCGGTGTGCGTGCACCTGTGGAACGAATTCCTGCGGCGCTGGCATGTGCCCAAAAACATGCTGCCGTGCGAAGGCAGCTATCTGGCCGAGTTGTTCGGCCAGATTGAAGCGTACACGCTGCTGCCGCAGACCTTGCCGCACGATACCTTTGAATCGCTGCGCTATGGCGGTGAGATCGGCCGTTTGGGCCATGCCGCAATCCGCATCATCCGTCGTGTCAAACGCTTTAAAGAAAGCGTCGTGGGACGATGAGCCTACACAGTGCAGCAGAGCGCAGCCCGTTTACCGCATCGTCGTGGTGGGTGACGCCACTCAGCGACACGAGCTGGAACCGGTTGTTTCTGGCGGGGCTGGTGCTGATGTCGTTGCAATGGCTGCAGGTCAGCATCGTACAGTTTCAGCAGTTGTGGGCAGTGCTGGCGCTGGCGTTGCTGATCCAGCGGGCGGAGATTCGTGCGGGTGTGACCGAGACGCTGGTGTTTGCCATGTTCCTCGGCTTTGCCCTGGTAGCAACGTTTTTTTCCGGCTATCCGCACATCAAGATGGTCGAGCAGACCATGAAATTCGGCTTCCTCTACCCAGCGTTTTACCTGGTGGGACGGGCACTCGGCACGCACTATCTGCAGCGCAAACTGCCATTCGGCTACACGCTGCTATGGATCTGGCTGTTGCTGCAGTATGCGGTGCAGTACTTCCAGGTGCCGTTCATCTACCACCCGGTGGGCTTCATGCAAGATGTGCTCTACGGCACCTTCAAAGAACGTAACTGGCTGGCAATTTTCTTCTTTTTGACCTCTTATGCACTGTTCTTGCAATCATCGCGTACGCCACGCGATGTGCTGAATTTTGCTGCGGTGGGGGTGGCGGTGGCGCTGCTGTCGGGCTCCAAATCGATCCTGATTCCGGTGGGCATCGTTACGTTGCTGCAAGTGCCCGGTCGCTGGGGATTGAAAACCTTACTGGTTGTTGCAGGAACCAGCTTGTATATCTGGCTTTTCGGCGGCGAATTGTCTGGCCAGTTGCTGCAAGTACGCCTGCAAGACGAGCGTGGTCTGGCGTACCTGCAAAGTGTGCATCTGCTTTCGGAAAACTGGCTGGGTTATGGCTTCGGTTTTGTTGAGGCGTATTTTTCCAATCTGTGGTTTGTCATTAAAGGTCTGGGGGTGGGCGTCAATTCGGTGTTTTCCGCACCCCTCGATTTGCTGTTGATTGCGGGCATACCCGGGCTGATTTTCTGGGCAGTATTTTTTCTGGGAATCGGCTTGCGTTCGGTGAGCTTGCTGCTGCCCATTGCAGCC
Source organism: Betaproteobacteria bacterium (assembly GCA_003455595.1). Taxonomy (GTDB): domain Bacteria; phylum Pseudomonadota; class Gammaproteobacteria; order Burkholderiales; family Sulfuriferulaceae; genus Sulfuriferula. The sequence goes on along the minus strand of DMQT01000255.1, from coordinate 7,595 downwards.
TGGTCGTTGATCAACCCGCTGCATCAATCTGAAATTACCTATCTGTTTATAGGCTTTCTGGTCGCCTGGGGGCTACAGAAACGGGCTTCGTATCCGGCTCAAGATAAAGGAGACCCACTATGAGTCTCGCACACGCCACCTATCCGGTGTACGCCGATTTACGCTGGCCGCGCATGACGGGTATTGCCAAGGTGCAGGCGGCTTGCAGCGCCGCCGCGCCGGGCCATGTGAATCTGATTGATTTGCACGTGCCGGGC
>DMQT01000255.1:429-7151 GCA_003455595.1 Betaproteobacteria bacterium | reverse complement strand
CCGCCATCATCTGCGTGTCGGAGTACACGCGCGACACATTCCTGGCCTGGTCGGGCATGTCACCGGACAAGGTGCACGTGGTGTTGAACGGCGTCTGCCCGGATTATGCGGCGAACCGTGAAACGCTGAATCTGCCGTATGAATACGTGCTCTACCCGGGCAATCACCGTTCCTATAAAAATCTGCCGCGTTTGCTGGAGGCATACGCATGTTCGCGCTTGCCGCAGCATGACATCCACCTGATGCTGACCGGTGAGGTCAATCCGGCGCTGCAGACCCAGGCAGAGGCGCTGGGTATTGCCGATCGCGTGCATTTTTGCGGCTGGTACGACAGTACTGATCTGGCCAAACTTTATCGCGGTGCGCGCGCGGTGGCCTATGTGTCGCTGTACGAAGGCTTCGGCCTGCCGATAGTCGAGGCCATGGCGTCGGAGGTGCCGGTGATGACGTCCAACGTGTCGTCGATGCCCGAGGTTGCGGGGGATGCCGCGCTGGTGGTGGATCCGTATTCGATCGCGGAGATTGCCGCCGGGCTGGACACAGTGGCGCTGGACGACACCGCGCGGCGCGAATTCATCGCACGCGGCACGGCACGGTTGCCTTTATTTGACTGGCAACACTCAGCGGCACGCTTGTGGCGCATTGTCGATGCGGTCGCTGCCGGAGGCGCAAAATCATGAAATTTTCTTTGCTTATGGCAACACTGGGACGGCACGTGGAAGTCGAGCGCCTGTTTGGCACGCTGGTCGATCAGACCTATAAAGATTTTGAGTTGATTGTGATCGACCAGAACGATGACGAGCGCGTGCGCAAGCTGGTGGACGCCTACAGCGACCGGCTGGAGATCGTCTATCTGCGCTCTGAAAAAGGCCTGTCGCGCGCGCGCAACGTGGGTTTGGGCCACGTACGCGGCGAGCTGGTGTGTTTTCCCGATGACGACTGCTGGTATCGTCCTGACACGCTGGCGTATGTCGCCGCGCGCTTTGCCGCGGAGCCTGAACTGAGCGGGCTGACCGGATGCAGCGTGGATGATGGCGGCGTGCCGTCGCAAGGGCGCTGGGCGACCGAGCCGCTGGTGGTGGATCGGTACAACGTGTGGACCTGCGCGACTTCCTACACCATCTTTTTGCGCACGGCGGCGGTGCGTGCCGCCGGGCCGTTTGATGAGCGTCTGGGCGTAGGATCCGGCTCGCGCTGGGGCGCGGGCGAGGAGGTCAATTACCTGCTTGGCGTGCTCGATGCCCAATTGCGCGTGTGCTATGACCCGGTGCTGCGTATTTCCCATCCTGAGCCGTTGCTGGTGCTGGATGAAAAAGCCTTTTCCCGCGTTCGCCTGTACAACCGTGGTTTTGGCCGCGTGCTCGGGCTGAATCGTTATCCGGCTTATTTTGTGCTGTATCTGATTACGCGTTCGGTGGGCGGTTGCATGGTGTCGCTGCTGAAATTGAATTTCAAGCGCGCGCGCTATTACTGGATTGCCGCGTCACAGCGTTTTCTGGGCTGGACGGATTGAGCGTGAATATGCGCGATGCGCCCACTCCTTACCCGGTGTTTACCGACCTGCGCTGGCCGCTGAAAACCGGCATAGGCAATGTGCTGACTGAACTGCTGGCGCGTGCCCCCGGACACGTCAACGTGGTGGACGCAACGGTGCAGGGCAGCATCGGCAGCCCGTGGTCGCCGTTGGCCATTTCACGTGCAGTGCGCAAGCAAAAATCAGCTGACGGGGTGTTCTGGAGTGCTGGTTTCGTGCCGCCCATCGGGTGTCGCCTGCCGTCGGTGGTGACGGTACATGACCTCACCCATCTACATTTTTATTCGCGCCTGCATCGGGTTTATTACAACCGGATTTTGCGTCCTCTGTACCGCCGTTGCAGCGCGGTGGTGTGCGTGTCGGACTACACCCGGCGCGAGTTCCTGGCCTGGTCGGGCATGCCAGCCGCTAAAGTGCACGTGGTGCACAACGGCGTGAGCCGCGCCTACACCGATAATCAGCAGCGCTATGAATTGCCGTATCGCTATGTGCTCTACCCCGGCAACCACCGCAGCTACAAAAATCTGGAACGGCTGGTTGCAGCCTATGCACGCTCGTCCCTGCCTGGTCACGATGTGCACCTGGTGATGACCGGCCAGCCCAATCCGGCGCTGATGGCACAAGCCGAGACGCTTGGTGTGCCGGCGCAGGTGCATTTTCTCGGGCGCCTGGCCGATGCCGACCTGCCCAAACTCTACAAGGGCGCGGCGCTGGTGGCGTTTGTTTCGCTCTACGAAGGCTTCGGGTTGCCGCTGGTTGAGGCGATGGCGTCAGGCGTCCCGGTACTGACGTCCAACGTCTCGGCGCTGCCCGAGGTGGCGGGCGATGCGGCCTGGATCGTTGATCCGTACTCGGTCGCCGCCATCGCCGCCGGACTCGATATTGTTTTAAACAACGCGGCACTGCGCGCCGATCTGGTGGGGCGCGGGCAGCAACAGGTGGCGCGCTTTGACTGGGATCGTTCAGCCCGCGTGTTATGGTCACTCGTCGATGATGCGTATCGGCGCGGCTAAGGAGAAAATGCAATGAATGCAGCGTGTAAGCCAAGCCGTTTGAATGCGGTCATCGTCAACTACCGCACGCCGGATTTGACGCTCAAATGCGTCGCGTCGATCGTAGCGCATGGGGTGGCCGCGCCAGCCGACATTGTGGTGGTGGAAAACGCCTCGCCGGACGACTCTTACGCGCGGCTGAGCGCCGAATTGTCCGGCGTGCGGCTGCTACAGGCCGCGAACAACGGCGGTTTCGGCGCCGGGGTCAATCTCGGTGCCACGTTGTGCGAGGCGGATTACATCCTGGTGCTGAATCCCGATACCTATTTTGAAGACGACAGTTTGAACAAAGCGCTGGCCGTGCTCGACAGCCAGCCCGAGGTGGGGCTGGTCGGGCTTGATCTGGTCTACCCCGGTGGCGAACGCCAGTATTCGGCGCGGCGCTTTTATTCACTGCTCGACGTGCTCGGGCGGCGCTTGCCGCTGGGGCGCTACTGGCCGGTGAAGGCGCGCATCGACCGCCACCTGATGCGTGCGGCGTGGGACAGCGGTGCGCCGTTCGAGGCGGAATGGGTGATGGGCACTGGCTTTGTGGTGCGGCGCGAGTTGTTTTTAAAACTCCATGGCATGGACGAAGCGTATTTCCTCTACATGGAAGACGTCGATCTGTGCGCACGCGTCTGGCAATCAGGCGCAAAAGTAATCTGCGTACCCGGCGCACGGCTGGTGCATGACCATCAGCGTTCCAGCGCTGCCGGGCCGTTGAGTTGGGCGGGGCGCCTGCACCTGCAAAGCCTGCTGCGTTTCCGGCAGAAATTTCACGTGCCGCTGGTACGTCAACCGGGGGTGGCGGGCTTATGGCGCTGAATCTGTGCCGCTGGCTGTGGCTGGTGCTGCTGATCGTGAGCAGCGTCGCGCAGGCTGACACGCCGATTATCCTCAACGGGGGCTTTGAATCCGGCAAATCGCCGTGGTGGGGCGCCGGCGAGGTGGTGACGGGCGACGCTGCGCAGGGCCAGTCGGCGTTAAAGCTGACCGGCGGCTATACCGCACAGGACAAACGCCCGGTGGTAGCCGGTCAGCGTTACCGGGTGAGCATGCAGATACGCACCGATGCAGCACCGGAAGGTTCGGTGTTCGTGCAGCTGAGTTATCGCGGTCAGGGCGTTGGCCCCGACTGGCGCGGCCCGGCGCGGGTCAAGCTGGCTGGTCATCTTGAGCCTGCCCTGTTTGTCACCGGCGGCAGTCATGGCTGGCAGCGCTTTTCGGTGGTGATACAGGTATCGTCCGGCGCGGATCAGCTGCTGCTATATCTGCGCAAGCTGGATAAGTCGGCTGGCACGGCCTATTACGATGACGTAGACATCACGCCGACCAGCGACCCGGTCACCACGGCGGCGGCATTGCAAAGTGCTGTACTGGCTAAACAATATTTGCAGCCAGCGACAGCGCCGGATGCTGCCGCGGCAGCGCTGTCCACTGCGATAAAACTGGGCGGCGGCGCGTCGCCCGCGGGCCTGACGCTGGCGCAGAACGGCGTGGCGCGTTATCGAATCCACGTGGGCGCACATGCCGACCCCATTACCCTGAGTGCGGCAGCCGAGCTGGCGGATTATCTGCAGCGCATCAGCGGCGGCGATTTTCTGCCGTTGTCGAATGACGCCAATACGCAACCCGGGCCACTGCTGGTGATTGGCCGCGACAGTGCGCTCACCCGAAAATTGTGCCCGGATATTCCCTACGACAAGTTGGGTGACGACGGCTTCGTAATTCGCAGTGTTGGGCAGCATCTGGTGATTGCCGGGGCGACACCGCGCGGGACGATGTATGGCATTAACTGGCTGCTCGACCGGCAGCTCGGCGTGAAGTGGCTGAGCCCTGATTTTACTGTGGTGCCAAGTGCGAAAACGCTCCAGCTGGCGCGTCTCAACACACAGCAAGTGCCGCGCTTCAGTCACCGCGAGGTACTCAGTTTTGAGGGGCAGGACAAGCCGTATCGGGCGCACAATCTGCTCAACGGCGAAGCCCTCGGGTCGTCGTTTTTGCCCTCTCCACCTGCCATCGACAGCTGGGATCATAGCTGGATGGCGCAAGGCGGTTACGCCAGCTTCTTCGAGCTATTGCCGCAAGGCACCTATGCCAAAGCGCATCCCGATTGGTACGCAGGTGGCCAGTTGGCGATGATGAATCCGCAGATGCGCCAGCAGATGGCGGCGGTGATTATCCAGCGTCTGAAAGCGCTGCCCGATTACAAACAGGTCTGGTTCGATATTCACGATCAGGATTGGGGTTGGGACATGGATCCTGCCAGCAAGGCATTTGCCGACCAGCACGGCAGTGCGCCGTCAGCACCGCGACTGGATATGGTCATCGATGTCGCCAACCAGGTGCGTAAAGTGCTGCCCGGCGCACGGCTTGCCTTCAACGCCTACCACTGGAGCTTTACCCCGCCCAAGGGCATGCGCGTGCCGGACTATGTGCTGGTATTCCCGATGACCATCCAGGTGGATTACAGCACGCCCCTGAATCAGGGACGCAATACCCAGCTGGGCCGCGACATCGCAGGCTGGAATGCCATCGCCGGCCATGTGCTGGTGTGGGATCACATCACCAATTTCAACGGCTATTACCAGCCCACGCCGAATATCTACCCGATTGGCCACAGCATCCAGTGGCTGGCGACGCTGCCGCACGTGCAGGGTTATTTCGCCGAGGGCAGCTGGGAGACGCCGAATGCCGAGTTCGCCAGTTTGCGGGTGTGGATGATCGCGCGCCTGCTGTGGAATCCGCATGAAGATGTGGCCGCGCTGGTGGCCGAGTTCGCGCGCGGCTACTTCGGTGACGCCGCGCCTGAAATCGTGCGCTACATTCAGCTTATGCACGCCGCCATTGCTAAAAGTGGCGACGTGCTGAGCGAAAAAACGCAGGTCGATCTGGCGATGTACAACCTCGATTTCGTGATGGCCGCCGATGCGCTGTTCGATCAGGCCGAAGCCGCAGTAGCGCGTGATCCGGTCATGCTGACACACGTCCGAATCGCGCGCATGCCGGTGGACTACGTGGTGCTGGCGCGGCGCATGGAATACGCCGCTGAGGCGTCACGTCGCGGCCTGCCCTGGCAAGTTGATTACGTCAATCGGCTGGCGCGTTTCGAGCAGGGCGTTCAAGTCAGCAAATTAAAACAGTACCGGCAGGGCGGCGGTGCGGCCGAACTGGCGCAAATGCTGGCGGTGGAACGGCACCCCGCTGCGCCACCCGCCATCGTCGCAGCGCTGCCCAGGCAGGATTGGCGCGACTATCAGGATATGAGCTTTAACCGCTATGACGCTGCGCGCATCGTGCCGGACGACGCTGCCTCGGACGGCGCGGCGATTCGCATGAACGGCAATTCATCGGTGTGGGCGATGCAGCTCAAGCTGGATAAATTACCTGCAACCGGCCTATGGGATCTGTACGCCGCAGTGCGGGTGGACGCCGCCGCCGGGCATGACGCGGCACTGGGCTTGCGCGTCGGCAGTGCGCCGCCGATGAATGTGTTTAACACGGCCAGCGTCGGACTGCTCAACGACGGCCATTATCATTTCGTCAAAGTGCCGGGCGGGCCGTTCGCCTTTAGTGCCAATCACGAAAAAAGCATCTACATTCAGCCACCCAACGCGGGCTTTGTGAAGTACATTTACCTGGATGATCTGGTAGCGGTACGCGCCGGCGTAACGGTGCCGCGCCAACCCTGAGGGCCGGTTTCGGGGGTGTCAGTGGATGGATAGGAAAAAGGAAAAATTAAAGTGTGGCTTCGAACTGGATGTGACATTACCTTTGACGTGTGCATCGCGACGCCCTTCATCCTCATGCTGCGTCCGCGTAGCGGGGTACAGCAATGGGTGGCGCGCGAGTCGTATACCTTGAAACCCAGCGTGCTGGCGGTTGAATTTACAGACAATTACGGCAATCTTTGCCAGCGACTGGTCGCCCAGCCAGGTGAATTTTCCATCCACACGTCGGCCGATATCCTCACGGCTGAGCGCCTTAACGTGAGTCCGGTTGGGCCCTTCGAGGACGTGCAAAACCTGCCGGACGCGGTGCTCACCTACTTGCTGCCGTCGCGTTATTGCGAGGCCGATCGCTTCATCGACCTTGGGCAGCAGATTGTGGCGGGCTTGGCACCGGGCTATGATCAAGTGGCAGGGATAGAAAGC
>DMQT01000255.1:0-277 GCA_003455595.1 Betaproteobacteria bacterium | reverse complement strand
TCAATCAGCAGGGCGAGGGGGTGTGTCGCGACCTGGCGCATGTGGGCATCGCGCTGTGCCGCGGCTTGTGTATTCCGGCCCGCATGGTGGTGGGGTACTTGCATGGACTGGTGCCGATGGATTTTCATGCCTGGTTCGAAGCGTACGTGGGCGGGCGCTGGTATACGTTTGATGCGACCCAGCCTCACGCCAGAGGCGGCCGCGTCACCGTGGCGTATGGCCACGATGCCGCTGATGTGGCGATATACAACCAGTTTGGCCCGGCGTTGGATCCCCG
>DMQT01000193.1:5098-5809 GCA_003455595.1 Betaproteobacteria bacterium | reverse complement strand
GAAATGCAAAAAATTCTGGATAACTTGGCCCAGCAACGTGATGAACTGATTGTCCAGGCGCATCTGGCCAAGCTGGAAGCCATGGACGAATGGGAAAGCATGGAAGGCAAACTGACGCAGCTGCGTACCAAGGCCGGTCAGGCAAGCACCGTCGCAGAAGACGCGGCCAAGGATATCAAAGCTGCTGCCAAGCAATTGGCCGAAGAAATCAATCGCGGATACGACAAAATACGGAAATTATTTTGAGCGTATTTAATTAAGGGCACACAGACAGCCAGGGTGCGTGGGCACTCTGGCTGCCATTCATCTCTCAAATCAGTTAGTGGCATAAAACACGCATAGCCGCAGTTTTACCTATCGTCCTGTACAGCACGGCTTGCCACAGATTAAAACACAGCCTGCCAGCGGCAAGACACAGCACATTACCGATCAGCGGTACCTACGCCAACAACCGTATCGGCGAGCCAAAGCGGCGCACCCGCTCAAGCTGTTTCCGCACCCGCAACTGCGGCACCAGCCAGCCCATGCCAAAGCTGGCCATGCCGCATCTCGCGACGACAGCCAATTTAATATGTAAGGTTTTTCGATCACAACATACTCACTGATGCACCACTGGCACCTGGGTCGGACTGAACCTTGGTGGTTTAGGCTCGGTCTACCTGGCAGTCTGTCGGACTTAAAGGAAATAGGCTGCATATTCGTTTGGCCGGC
>DMQT01000193.1:2798-5016 GCA_003455595.1 Betaproteobacteria bacterium | reverse complement strand
CATATTTCACCGCTTTTTTGGGCAATAGAACGACTATTGCCCTGCAAAATCGTCAAAATCTGCTCTCGCCCAACCAAATTTTCGCTTCGATTCTTCAAGTCCGACAGGCTGCTAGCCGGGTCTTTTTGTTTGATTCTTACTGGAGTTGCTTTATGTCATCGTTCAAATCCATCTTTACCCACAGCCTGGGTGTAACCGCTTTATGCTTGGTGATGGCTTTTTCACACGCCGCACTGGCGCAGGAAACGCTGTACGCCTACGGTCCGGGCGGCCCGGCTCCGGCCATGAAGGAAGCCGCCGCCGCGTTCGAGAAAACTGCCGGGGTTAAAGTCGAAGTCACCGCAGGCCCGACCCCCAAGTGGCTGGACAAGGCCAAGACCGACGCCGACCTGGTATTCAGCGGCTCGGAAACCATGATGACCGACTTTGTCTACGCCTTGGACGGGCAACTCTCGCATCAGCAGGTCACGCCGCTATATCTGCGTCCGCTCGCGATGCTGGTGCGGCCCGGCAACCCGAAACACATCAAGGGCGTGAAAGATTTGTTCAAACCCGGTTTGAAGGTGCTGGTCGTCAATGGCGCAGGGCAGAATGGCGTGTGGGAGGACATGGCCGGGCGTAAAGGCGACATCAAAACCGTCGCCGCGCTGCGCAACAACATCGTCGGCTATGCCAAAAACAGTGCCGAGGCGAAGCAGACCTGGATGGATAACAAGGACATCGACGTGTGGCTGATCTGGAACATCTGGCAGGTGGCCAATCCGCAACTGGCCGATGTCGTGCCGATTGAACGCGATTATGCGATCTATCGGGATGCGGGCATCGCGATTACCACGCGCGCGGAAAACAAGCCCGCAGCCAAGGCGTTTGTCAGTTTTCTGCAATCACCCGCAGGCGCAAAAATATTCGCCAAATGGGGCTGGAAAACCGGCCAGAAGTAAATTGATCCGGCTGTGATATTCGCAGCATATATGCTGTATCGCGCCATGCAGGCTAGAAGCTGCATGGCGTTTTTTATGGCTGGTCAACCCATCGCATACGCAATCACGCCATAACGTGCCGCTTTGCCCAGCGCCATCCAGAGCGCGGCTTGCCACGGATTCAACCGCAACCAGCCTGCTGCCAGACACAACGCATCGCCAATCAGCGGCACCCACGCCAGCACCAGTATCGGCGCGCCGAAACGGCGCACGCGCTCGACATGCTTCAGGGTTTTCGACTGAGGCACCAGCCAGCCCATGCCGAAACTGACCATACCGCCCAGCGTATTGCCCACGGTGGCGAGGCCGAGCGCCATCCATAGCGTGTGTGGATAAGTTTTGAGCACACCGAAAAGCACCGCCTCGGAGCCGCCCGGCAACAGCGTGGCGGCAAGGAAGCTGCTGGTGAACAAAGCAAACAGGCTGGCGGTTTCAGTCATGCCACGCTGGCTGGTTTCAGAAGCGCTTGCCAACGGCAAACAGCGTCATGCGGTTGCCAGTGAAATTGACATCAGGGTCGTAGCCGACCCGTGCAAACCAGGGCTCGAAATCGTAAGTCAGCACCAGGCCGCTGCCAACGCCGCGCTGGCCGGTGCTGTCTTGCCCGCTTTTGTAGGAATAATCCAGGGTGAGGCGCTGCATGGCGGTGAAGTGCCGCCGTGCAACGAGATGCGTGACACGCTGCCCGGTGCCGAGGCGGTCGTCCTGAACCCGGTACAGCGACAACTCGGTCGCCGCAATCGCACGCGTGCCGATACCGAACGTGATGGCGTCGTTCGGATCGAAATTGAGGTTGTAGTAATCGTGCAGATTGGTGCGGCCGAAACCCAGCAGCGCAAAGGTATCGCCACCGATTTCGGCATTCACCGAGCCGCCGAGAAAGCCGCGCGAAGCGACCTGAGCGGATAACACCAGGCGCACATTACCCAGATCGGCATGCTTTTCGTAGCCTGCCCGTGCCTGCTGGAACCCCTCACGGTCGCGATAGAAACCAATCCAGCCCACCTGCGCGCCGTAATCGCCGCGTAGATTCAGATCAGCGGCATTGTTGCCGTCACTGATGCGGTAATACGAAGACGTCAGCTTTAAAGCAACACGCTGCTCGTCAGCCGACACATTCAGCGTCCACAAGGCACCCAGCCAGGCACACGACACGGTAATGAACAGCTTTTTCATGGCACGCGCTTATGCTGCCAGGCCTTTTTTCAGCAACTCGGCAACCATCTCGTTTAAACCCA
>DMQT01000193.1:1620-2597 GCA_003455595.1 Betaproteobacteria bacterium | reverse complement strand
ATTTTGAGTCCCTGATTTTTGTACAGGTCGGTTTTTTTCATGGTACGTGTCCTCGATTCGATTAAGGCGCTCATTCTACGCGTGAAGGCGGCAATGCAAGAATGCTATAATTTGCCGTTTTTTAACGCACCCGACCCGATATCATGGAAGCAGAACGCCTCAATCAAATCGACGCCAGCCTGACCGACCTGGTGCACCGTACCGCCGAACTTCGGGGGTATCTTTGACTACGACACCAAGCTAGGCCGCCTGGAAGAAGTCAACGTACTGGCCGAAGATCCGGCCATCTGGAGCGACCCGAAACGCGCGCAGGAAATGGGGCGCGAGAAGAAATCCCTGGAAAACGTGGTGCTCACCATCCAGCATCTCGATCAGGGCCTGGCGGACGGGCGCGACCTGTTCGAAATGGCACGTGAAGAAAACGATGATGCCACGCTGGAAGCGGTCGGCGACGATGTGGCCAAGCTCGCCGAAACGGTGGAGGGCATGGAATTCCGCCGCATGTTCGCCAACCCGATGGACCCGGCCAACTGCTTCATTGACATTCAATCCGGCGCGGGCGGCACCGAGGCGTGCGACTGGGCGTCGATGCTGCTGCGCCAGTATCTGCGATATTGCGAGCGTAAGGGCTTCAAAACCGAAGTGCTGGAACTGTCCGACGGCGATGTAGCAGGGGTCAAATCAGCCAGCATCAAGGTCGATGGTGAATACGCCTACGGCTTTCTGCGTTCCGAGACCGGCGTGCACCGGTTGGTGCGCAAGTCGCCGTTCGATTCGTCCGGCGGCCGCCACACCTCATTCGCCAGCGTGTTCGTCTACCCGGAAGTGGACGATTCCATCGAGGTCGACATCAACCCCGCCGATCTGCGTGTCGACACCTACCGCGCTTCTGGCGCGGGCGGACAGCACATCAACAAGACCGATTCCGCGGTGCGCATCACGCACATCCCGACCGGCATCGTGGTGCAGTGCCAGAA
>DMQT01000193.1:0-1564 GCA_003455595.1 Betaproteobacteria bacterium | reverse complement strand
CGCTCCTACGTGCTCGACCAGTCGCGCATCAAGGACTTGCGTACCAACGTGGAAATTTCCAATACCCAGAAAGTGCTGGACGGCGATCTGGATGAGTTTATTCAAGCCAGCTTGAAACAGGGCGTTTAAATCATGACCGATACCCCGCAACAAATTCCGCAAGACGACAACCAGATCATCACCGAGCGGCGCGCCAAGTTGGCGCAGTTGCGCGAGACCGGCGTGGCGTTTCCCAACGATTTTGAACGCCGCGATTACGCCGCCAGGATCCACGCAGCGCATGGTGAAAAAACCAAGGAAGACCTCGAAGCCGCGCCGGTGGAAGTGCAGTTCGCCGGGCGCATGATGCTGAAGCGCGTGATGGGCAAGGCCAGCTTTGCGACCTTGCAGGACATGGGCGGACGTTTGCAGATTTATGTCGCCAACGATATTACCGGCGAAGCCACGCACGAGGCATTCAAGCATTGGGACCTGGGCGATTTTATCGGCGCCACCGGTGTGCTGTTCAAGACCAAGACCGGCGAGCTGTCGGTGCGTGCCACATCGGTGCGCCTGCTGTCGAAATCCTTGCGGCCGCTACCGGAAAAATTCCACGGCTTGAGCGATCAGGAGCAGAAATACCGCCAGCGTTATCTTGATTTGATTACCAACGAGGATGCACGCCGGGTATTTGCGACGCGCTCGAAAATCGTGCAGACCATCCGCAATTTCATGACCGGACACGATTTTCTGGAAGTGGAAACGCCGATGATGCACCCCATTCCCGGCGGCGCGGCGGCCAAGCCATTCACCACGCACCACAATGCGCTGGATATGGAGCTGTTTTTGCGCATCGCGCCGGAGCTGTATCTGAAACGGCTGGTGGTGGGCGGCTTCGAAAAGGTATTCGAGATCAACCGCAATTTCCGCAACGAGGGATTGTCGACGCGCCACAATCCCGAGTTCACCATGATGGAATTCTACGAGGCGTATCGGGATTACCGCTACCTGATGGACTTCACCGAATCCCTGCTGCGCGAAACGGCGCGTGCCGCCACCGGCAGCGAGCATGTAACCTACAACGGCCAGATCATTGACCTGGGCCAGCCGTTCGACCGCCTCAGCATCGTCGATGCGGTGCGCAAATACCACCCGGAATTCAGCGTCGAGCAGCTCAATGACCGCGCCTGGCTGATCGAATGGTTCAAGGCCAACAAGGCCAAGTTCCGCGAATCCGACGGGCTGGGCGGCCTGCAACTGACGTTCTTTGAAGAAACCACAGAGACCCTGCTGATCCAGCCGACGTTTATCATCGACTATCCGGCTGAAGTGTCCCCACTGGCACGCCGTTCCGATAGCCAGCCGGATATCACCGAGCGCTTCGAGCTGTTCATCACCGGGCGCGAGCTGGCCAACGGCTTCTCCGAATTGAACGATCCGGAAGACCAGGCCGAGCGTTTCATGGAGCAGGTGCGCAACAAGGAAGCCGGCGACGAGGAAGCCATGCACTACGACGCCGACTACATCCGCGCGCTGGAGTATGGCCTACCCCCCACCGGCGGATGCGGCATCGGCATCGACCGGC